>JADZFI010000462.1 GCA_020850025.1 Saprospiraceae bacterium | reverse complement strand
GATCCACCAGTCGCTTAAAAGTGCCACCCATGGAAATGACATCATCGTCGGGGTGTGGACTGAACAGGATGACCCTTTTTTTGGCGGGTTTGGCCCGTTCCGGCCGATGGGAATCGTCGGCATTGGGTTTGCCGCCCGGCCAGCCGGTGATGGTGCGTTGAAGGCGGTTGAAGATGCGGATATTTAGTTCGTAGGAATTGGCTTCTTCGATGATGAGTTCACTCAAACCATATTCGTTGTAGTCTTCATCGGTGAGTTTCAGGATAGGTTTCCGTGTTTGTTGGGCGAGCCAGATCACGGCTTTGCATATCAGTGGCTCATTCCAATGGCAAATGCCTGCCAGCCAGGGCGCCTTCATTCGGGTGAGCTCCTCGGCGGCGCCTTTGTCGAGAATGACCCTGGTATTGGGGTGTTTGTGCAAAAAAGAAGCCGGAACCGAATGGGTAATCTCCCCTTCAATAGCCTGCTGGATGATGCCGGCCTTATGCTGCCCGAATGCCAAAAGATAAATGGTGCGGGCTTTCATAATACTGCCCACGCCCATGGTGATGGCCCTGTAAGGCACATTGTCTTCCCCGAAAAAATCCTTGGCCGCGTCGTGCCGGGTGAGGTGGTCGAGTCTGACCATGTGGGTAATAGAGCTCTCCCAGGCGCCAGGTTCATTGAAACCAATGTGTCCGGTGCGACCAATGCCCAGCAACTGTATGTCAATTCCACCGGCCATTTCAATCATTTTTTCATACCGCTCGCAATAAGCGGCCACCTCTTCCATCGGGACGGTTCCATCGGGAATGTGGATGTTTCGGGGCTTTATGTCTATGTGATCAAAGAGGTATTCGTGCATGAACCTCCAGTAGCTCTGCCGGGCTTCACGAGGCATGGGGTAGTATTCATCCAGGTTAAAGGTTACCACGTTATGGAAGCTTAACCCTTCCTCTTTGTGCATTCTGACGAGTTCTTCGTACACCTTGATGGGGGTACTGCCGGTGGCCAATCCCAACACAATTTTCTCGCCATCCTGTTGCCTCTGGCGGATGGCCAGAGCAATGCTTCGGGCAACATGCCTGGATGCTTCTGCCGGCTCATCCCATATCTTGACAGGAAGCTTTTCGAAGGTTTTTAACTCGTATTTCAGGTGCCCGGATAACTCTTTGTCTTTGACGTGCATGGCATCGGATTGAAATGTTACAGACAATGTTGGACTAAATGACTTTCCAGGCCAAAAGTAGGGTCTTGTCTGATATTTTCTGCCAGTGAATGGTTCGTCCATACCTGGGTTTTGGTTCAGGCAGCGACTCGTCAACTAAAACCATTACTTGCTGTTTTGATGGCTTGAGGAGTGTACCTTTGCCCCCTCGACGCAACAAGCCAGTTTATGTTTGAATATCTACTTCGCCTTGGCGACAACACCCTGATACTTTCACAGCGACTCAGCGAATGGTGCGGGCATGGCCCGGTGCTGGAGCAGGATATTGCCCTGACCAACATTGCGCTGGATTTGCTCGGGCAAACCCGTATGTACCTCACTTATGCCGGAGAACTGGAGGGCAAGGGCCATTCGGAAGATGATTTGGCCTATTTCCGTGATGCCCATCAGTTTCGCAATTGTTTGCTGGTAGAACGCCCCAACGGCGATTTCGGACATACCATTGCGCGACAGTTTTTCTTTGATGTTTTCAATTATTACCAGCTCAAAGAGCTGACACAAAGCACTGATCAGCGTTTGCGTGAAATTGCCGAAAAGGCGCTCAAAGAAGCCACCTATCACCTCCGCTTTTCTTCAGAGTGGGTGATCCGTCTGGGCGACGGCACCGAAGAAAGTCACCGCAGAATGCAATCGGCTGTGGATACCCTATGGCCATTTACCGGAGAACTTTGTACCCCGGACGCACTGGATCAGGAAATGGCGGAAAAGGGAATAGCTCCTGATTTGCAGAAAATCAAGGAACTGTGGATCAATAAAGTCACAGAAGTGCTCCAGGAAGCCACACTGACCTTTCCCACCAACAACTGGATGCAAAGCGGCGGCAAACAAGGTCGCCACTCAGAACATCTCGGATTTATCCTAGCAGAGATGCAGCACCTTCAGCGAACCGACCCGGGCAATACCTGGTAGGACTGTTAGACGTTGGACTGTTGGACAATGGACGTTGGACTTGATTATGGGTAGGCTTGGTTCCTGTTGCTTCCATTTCCAGGAGTCCAACGTCCAGCAGTCTACCATCCAATGTCCAATGTCCATTGTCCAACAGTCCATTGTCTAACGTCCAACAGTCCTAAACCACCGCTTGCTCCAGTAGCGTCAATGCCTGATTATCTGCATCCAGACGGGCTTTGATGCCGTAGGGTAGGGTGGCTTGGTGATCTACATGGCCGAATGGTATGCCGTAAGCCACCGGAATGCCCAGATTGCCCAGCCGGTCGCGAAGGGTGTCCTGAAGGGAGAGGGAAAAAGAGCCCGGTTTGGGCAGACATTCGTTGAATACCCCCAGCGCAATACCGGCGGCTTCCATCAGATCGGTGCCTTGCAGTAATTGGGTGAGCATACGGTCAATGCGGTATGGTTGCTCGCCCACATCTTCCAGAAATACGATTTTATTGCGAAAAACCGGCGCAAAAGGAGTGCCGGTCATGGCTGCCAATAAGGCCAGATTGCCGCCGGTGAGTGTTCCGGAGGCAGTTCCGGGTGTAATGGTAAATGGCTGAAATTCTACAGGCAACAAGGCCACTTCTGCCTGATTCGCCTTGATTTCCAATGGGAGCTGCGGCTCCATGAGTACAGATTTCCACCAGGCGGTGGTATCCTCCGGGTACTCTCCTGCCGCCACCGGACCGTGAAAAGTGACCAGCCCGGTTTCCTGATGAATGGCCACGTGTAGGGCCGTAATATCGCTATACCCGATCAAGGGTTTGGGATGTTGTTTAATTAAGGCGTAATCTACAGAGGGCAATAGCCGCCCGGCTCCATAACCGCCACGAATACACCAAATGGCGTCAATAGCGGGATCCTGAAAAGCCCAGTGCAGATCTGCCAGTCGCTCGGCATCTGTGCCGGCCAGGTGTCCATTTTGGGCGCGCAAACTCTTGCCCTCCACGAGGTTAAACCCGAATCCGCGCAGGTTCTCCAGTCCTTTGATCAACTTTTCTTCCCTTGGTGGACTACTTGGCGCAATCACGGCTACTGTAGCCCCGGATTGAAGACGACGAGGTTTGATCAGGCGAGGTTTTTCAAGGAGGTTGGGCATGGCATTTACACGAGGCAGCCCGGCCAATACCGCAGCCATACTGCCGATTTTGAAAAAGGTTCGACGGTTCATGAGGTTTATCCTTTCATCAACTCAATTACCTGGACAGACATGGCTGGTACCGATAACTGACTCAAATCGTTGATGGCCGCGTCTGTGATGATGTTTTTTCCCTTGGTAAAACCAGCCATGTTTTCCATAAAACGTTTGGTTGTCAGGGTCTTATCCTGTTCGTTTTGACTTGCTATCACCATTACGGTTTTCTCTTCATTGTGCCTGAAATACACATAGATGCCGTCCTGAGGAATGTACTGGGTCATTTTTCCCTGATGCAGAGCCGAGCAGGATTTGCGGTAATTGGCCAGCTTTTTTACAAAATCAAAAGCTTCGTTTTCCTGGAGTGTTCTTCCGGAGGCTTTGAACTTATTGGCCGGATCGCCAGGGAATCCGCCGGGGAAATCGCGGCGCACTTCCGCATCTGAAGGGTTTTTGAAGTTCTTCATCAGAATTTCAGTGCCGTAATACAGCTGCGGCACCCCGCGGGCGGTGAGTAGAATGGCAATTCCCTGTTTGTACTTCCGCATATCCTCCCCAATGACCGAAAAAAAGCGGTGCATGTCATGATTGTCCAGGAAGGTCAGGTTCAAATTCGGATCCTGATATACCAGGTCCTGCGCGAACATGGTGCACAGTTGGTTAAACCCTCTGCCCCAATCGAATTTTTCATTTAAAGCGGCATTAATGGCATTGTAAAACACGAAATCGTTCGGCGAATTGCAGGTGCTCTTGAATGGCAGGTACAGGTTGTTCCGAACAAAAAACGCCTGTGAAACAGCAGTGCTCACGGCATTTTCGGCCGTGATGAACATATTGGGATACTCCTCATAAAGGGCATTGTTGCACTGGTTCATGAAGTCCAGATCGTTGTACTGGTAGGTATCAACGCGCCAGCCGTCTACACCGAAATATTCCACTGTCCAGAGGGCGTGCTGAATCAGGTATTTGGCTACAAATGGATTCGCCTGATTCAAATCGGGCAAAAACGGCACGAACCAGCCATTCTGGTGCACGTTGAAGTCGCTTACACTGCCATGGGTGAGGTCAAACACCGCCTCGTCGCGATAGGAGGTATTGGTGTAGTTGTCCCATTGGTGCAGCCAATTTTTCATGGGCTGGTCGCGCAGGAACCAGTGGTTGATGCCCACGTGATTGTACACGGCGTCCTGAATGATCTTGAAGCCTTTGTTGTGCGCTGCGTCAATCAGGTTTTTATAAGCGGCATTGCCTCCGAGCCGCTTGTCTACATTGTAATGGTCCGTAAATCCATATCCGTGATAAGCAGAACGCATGGCTCCGCCTTCGTTGGTTTGAGGCTGGTTGTTTTCAATGACCGGATTGAGCCATAGGGTGGTGACGCCCAGTTCTTTCAGGTAGTCCAGATGATTCTGAATGCCCAGGAGGTCGCCACCATGTCGGAGATAGGGATTTTGCCGGTCGGAAGCGGTATCGGCCATGTCGGCAAACTTGTCGTTGGAGGTATTGCCGTTGGCAAAGCGATCCGGCAGGATCAGGTAGATAAAGTCTTTGGAGTCAATAGTTTGTGGTTTTTTATCCCGCACTTTCAACTCGTAAACATGAAGCGCCTCGGCTGTTTCGGTCACGGTTTTGCCGCCTTTTTGCACCTGAATTTCCTTGCTTAGGGCTATGCCTATCCGGCCCGGCTTTGTATCCGGTGCGATGTGCAAATCAATGAACAGGTAGTTGGTGTTTTCCACTTCGTATACCTGCCGGATGCTTACACCAGGGTGGTCAATCCGCACGGTTGATCCCTTCAAATCCTTGCCGTACAGCAGGATTTGCAATTCCGGATTTTTCATACCCACCCACCAGTTGGTAGGGTCGGCTCGCTGAATGCTGGGCTTTTGTGACCAAATCGGCGCAGAAAGGGCGATAAAGAATAACAGAGAGAAGATTCTGGATACCATGTTTGTCAAATAAAAGGTGACTTTCTGTACTAAAGGGGTAGGTGGCAGGGCCGGAGCAAATGTAAGCATACCTCTGTGGCACTTTTATCAAGAAGACAGGTTGCGATTTTAATAAATGCCGAACTTTGATCGAAAAACTGACCCAATGCTTTTGATCAAAAGAACAGACTCAGGTGATGCCGACTTTCTTGGATTGGTAGCGCAGCTCGATCAGGACCTGGCCATACGAGATGGGGATGAGCATGCTTTTTATGCCCAGTTCAATAAAGTGGCACAGCTTCCTTATTGCATGGTGGGGTATTTCGAGTATGCCCCTGTAGCATGTGGCGCATTACGTGCGCTCGACGAGCAAACCATGGAGCTGAAGCGCATGTTTGTGCATCCGGAACACCGCAGGCAAGGGTACGCCAGCCAGATGCTGGCCGAATTGGAACGCCAGGCCGCCGCACTCGGCTATCATCGTTGCGTACTGGAAACAGGCAAAAAACAACCGGAAGCCATTGCTCTCTACCTGAAATCGGGTTACCGGTTCATTCCTAATTACGGTCAGGATGCGGGGGGGGGAAATAGTGTTTGTATGGAAAAACTAATATTAGCTGAGAAAAACAGAATTCCGGATTAGCAAAGTGCTTTTCCGGAATTCAAATCAGGCTTGGGCTTTGAGGAGAAAACGCTGCAAAAGTGCATACACCACACAGCCCACGCAGTAGCTGAGTGCAGATTCCAGCAATGCACAAAACAGAAGGACTCCACTCAGTATTCCTGCCGTCCAGGTCCACTGCAGAAAGAGCGATCCTGCAATAGCGAAGGCGAATACCATTCCTATTCCGGCTGCGAACTTTTTAGGGGCAGCAT
>JADZFI010000461.1 GCA_020850025.1 Saprospiraceae bacterium | reverse complement strand
AGAGTATTCGGGAAAAGTGTGGAGGAGGTATTTGAACTGGAAGACACCGATTGAGAAGGCGCGGAGGTGACACAAAGGCACAAAAGCGCTAAGGCACTAAGAGGAAGGCCCAACGGACTGCGTCCGTTGGGCCTTTTCCGGCTGGTGTTGGTAGTATGTTTGATTATATCTGAGAAAACTCAAGCCTATGCTTTAAAAAATACCAGGCCGAAAGCCAACTAAAACACTCGAAAACTCAAACACTCAGGCACTTTTTCTTAAGCATCCGCTTCTTTCTTATCATCTCCTTCTTTGTGTACCACATCGTCGATGATGATAATGTCTTCTTTTTTATCTGCAGAAACTTCGGCCACATCCTCCTGGGCGCCTGCCGGAGCTTCTTTGTCCTCCTTTTTGAGAGATTCCAGAATCTCTTCAGCTTTCTCTACAGCATCTTCAAAGGCTTCCTCTGCTTTTTCGGCTGCCACAGAGGCTACAGCTTTGGCGGTATCCAGGGCATCCATCAGCACATCACCCAGCACATTGGAGGCTGCTTCAAAGAGAGAATCCTCTTTATGGGCAGCAACGGCTTTGGCGTGTGTTTCAGCCTCAATTTCCGATTTCAAAGCTGCTTTTTTGGCTTCTATTTGCTGGCGTTCTTCTTCTTTAGCAACCTGGCGGGCTTCTTTTTCATGCGCTACGGCTGCCTGGCGCTGTACATCAGCGCGCGTTTTGGTCAGCTCAGCCAGGCGTTCGCGTTTTCCGGCTACGCGCTCTTCAATCATTTTGATTTTGGCGCTGCGGATCTGGGCTTCGAGTTGCCCCTCGGTAGCATTCACTTTCTTGCGCTGGAAATTCAACTCCTCGTCGTCGCGACGAATGCTGTCTTCCAGTCGTTTGATGGCTTCTTCAAGTCCAGAGAGGCGCTTCTCGTGGCGATCGGCTATGGTGCCGCTGTTGGCATCTGGTCCAAATTTGCGCTCCTTGGCTTTTTTGAAGGCGGCATCAATCCGATCCCAGAGTTTATTGCGGTGCTCATTGCTCATACGCGCGTTGTGGTATTCGCGCTGCATCTTTTTGAGGTCGTCAAAAACGCTGTTGAATTTGGCGCCTCCAGTGGCAATGCGCTCCTCTACCTCATCCAGTGCCTTGCTAAATTTATCATAAACACCCTGCGATACCTCCATGAACTCACTGTTTACCTTTTTGCGCACTTCTTTCAGTTGCTCAAAAAGGGCATTGATTCCGTCACGAAGATCATCGGCGTGTTGTTTGTACAAGTTTCGTTCACGGCTTTGCCCCTGCACCTTGTCCCAAAAAGCTTTCAGATTATTGAAACTCTTGATATCGTAGGTAGAAAGCGACTCAATTTTCTCTTTGAATTCAGCCAATTCCTGCTGGTATGCCGCGTGAAGTTTTGCCGACAGCACCGCAAAGTGCCATTCTGTTTGGGCGCGCTGAACCAAATCAGGCCGTTCGGCCTTCAATTCGTCCGGCAGGAGGCTTTCGGTGACGGTCAGTTCTATTTCCTGGCTTTGGTAGCCTTCTGGAAATTCAACTGCTTCCTTGTCGTCGCGCCATTCCTGCATCATTTTTTGCACAAAGGCTTCTGTTACGATCGTTTCCGGGAATGTGTACAACATTACATTGTTGGCCTCAGCTTTGAGTTCGAGTGCGATCAGGACTTTCTCATTTCCGGCATTGCTGCCCCAGAGTACGAGCTTGTTCTTCATAAATCTGCTGTTGTCGGTACGTGATGGATCGAGATGTACGTGAAAATTGAATTGGGCTGCAAAATTAGGCTAATTCTACGGCTTTTTTTTGTTTTTGTTTTAGAATACCCGATGAAAGCAGGTATTCAGCTATTTGAACGGCGTTGGTAGCTGCGCCTTTTCGAAGGTTATCGCTCACTACCCACATATTCAAGGTATTAGGCTGGGTTTCATCCCTGCGCAGGCGTCCAACAAAAACCTCGTCTTTGTCGTGAGCCATCAGCGGCATGGGATATTGTGCTTCGGCAGGATTGTCAATCACCACCACCCCGGGAGCTTTTTCCAGCAGGCTGCGCACTTCCGCGAGGTCGAAATCATGGGCGAACTCCACGTTTACTGATTCAGAGTGCCCTCCAATGACCGGCACGCGCACAGTAGTAGCGGTTACGCGGATGTGATCGTCGCCCATTATTTTTTTGGTTTCATTCACCATCTTCATTTCCTCCTTGGTATAGCCATTCTCGGTAAATACATCAATATGTGGCAGGAGGTTAAGGTCGATCTGGTAGGGATACGCGCGGTCGCCGGATTTACCCTTGCGCTCGTTCATGAGCTGATTTACAGCCTTTATACCGGTACCAGTTACGCTTTGGTAAGTGCTGACCACGATCCGGTTAATTTTATAACGATCGTGCAGTGGTTTCAGGGCCACCACCATTTGAATCGTAGAGCAATTCGGATTGGCAATGATCTTGTCTTTTTTGGTCAGCACAGATGCATTCACCTCCGGAACTACCAATTTCTTATCCGGATCCATCCGCCAGGCAGAGGAATTATCAATCACCACCGTTCCGCGATCGGCAAAGCGGGGCGCCCATTCCTTGGAGACGCTGCCTCCGGCAGAAAAAATGGCGATATCCGGTTTTTTACCCACTGCGGCATCCAGGCTGATGATCTTGTATCGTTTGCCCCTGAATTTCACCGTTTTTCCAACAGAGCGCTCGGAAGCGACCGGGAACAACTTGGTTACGGGGAAATTACGCTCTTCAAGTATTTGCAACATTTTGGTGCCCACCAGTCCGGTGGCGCCTACAACGGCTACTTTCATTTCAGTGGTTGGATGAATTAATTTATTGAAAACAAGATTGAAGCCGCAAAGGTATGGAATCGAGTATTGCCGATTGGTTAAAAATTGCGCTCTTTACGTCAAAAATACCATCAGTTATCTGCCGGATGAATGGAATTTTGGTTTTCTTCGCTCCTTCGTAAACTCCAAACTACAAACCGATGCTTTGAATCCGCGCTATGCAAACAAAAACTGTATTCCTTGTCGTTTGCCTCTTCCTGCTGAGGTGCTTTTCTTGTATGGGCCAGGGTGGATTCAGCATATCAGATGGTGTGAAACAGGTGGATATTCCTTTCGAGTACGTCAATAATTTTATCATCCTGAACATCGCTTTCAATGGTCCATTGCCATTGAAGTTCATTT
>JADZFI010000460.1 GCA_020850025.1 Saprospiraceae bacterium | reverse complement strand
GTGGTGAAATACATGGCATAAAAATAGGGATTTTTTGAGGCTGAACAACGGATACAAAAGTGGAGGGGATGTAGCGGATGCGCCAAGCACAAATTTGGGGATCGCTTCCACGGATTGTTTCGCACAGATTTTACACGGATTGTTTCGCACAGATTTCACTCGGATTATTTCGCACAGATTTTACACGGATTGTTTGCACAGATTTCACACAGATTTTTTGGGGTAAAAAAAAGAGCCACTCCGGGGCTCCGGAATGGCTCTTGTAATTATTTGGACTCTATTTTTCAGATAGCCGGCTGCGATTACATCATGCCGTCCATGCCGCCCATGCCTGGGTGGCTGTGGCCATGGCCTTCTGCTTTCTTAGGCTTTTCGCTGATCACACACTCGGTAGTGAGTACAAGACTGGAAATAGAGGCTGCATTCTCCAGTGCCACGCGGGTCACTTTGGTTGGGTCAATGATACCCGCTTTTTTCATGTCTTCGTATTCATCGGTGCGGGCGTTGTACCCAAATGCGCCTTTACCGTCGAGTACTTTGTGGAACACGAGTGAGCCGTCAACACCTGCATTTTCAGCGATGGTGCGGATAGGGGCTTCCAGTGCTTTGCGAACGATGGCGATACCGGTGGTTTCGTCTTCGTTAGCGCCTTTCATGCCGTCGAGGCTCTTGATGGCGCGCACGAGTGCTACACCGCCGCCAGGTACGATGCCCTCTTCGATGGCAGCGCGGGTGGCGTGCAGGGCGTCGTCCACACGGTCTTTCGTGTCCTTCATTTCTACTTCGGTAGCAGCGCCAACGTACAGTACAGCTACGCCGCCGGCCAGTTTGGCCAGACGCTCCTGCAGTTTCTCGCGATCATAGTCGCTAGTAGTGGCATCAATTTGCTGCTTGATCTGGCTGGTGCGCGCCTTGATGTCGGCAGGCTTGCCCTTGCCGTCAACGATGGTGGTATTGTCTTTGTCTACCGTGATGCGGGCGCATTGTCCGAGGTGTTCCAGACCGGCATTTTCCAGTTTGTAACCCTGCTCTTCGCTGATCACCGTACCACCGGTCAGGATGGCGATGTCTTCCAGCATGGCTTTGCGGCGATCGCCGAAGCCAGGAGCTTTAACAGCTACCACTTTCAGGCCGGCACGCAGGCGGTTCACCACCAATACGCCCAGAGCCTGGGAATCCACATCTTCTGCGATGATGAGCAGCGGACGACCGGTTTGCAGTGATTTTTCCAGTACCGGCACCAGATCCTGCATGTTGCTGATCTTTTTGTCGGTGATCAGGATGAACGGATTTTCGTAATCCGCTACCATTTTCTCTGCGTCGGTGATGAAGTATGGGCTGAGGTAACCGCGGTCGAATTGCATACCGATTACTTCCTCTACATAGGTGTCGGTACCTTTTGCTTCTTCAACTGTAATAACGCCGTCTTTAGATACGCGCTTCATGGCATCAGCCAGCAGCGTGCCAATGGTTTCGTCGTTGTTGGCGGAGATGGCAGCTACCTGCTGGATTTTTTTGAAATCGTCGCCGATTTGTTCGCTTTGATCTTTCAAGTTGGCGATGATGGTTTTTACAGCTTTGTCGATACCGCGCTTCAGGTCCATTGGATTGGAGCCGGCAGCTACGTTTTTCAAACCGGCCGTTACCATGGCCTGAGCCAATACGGTAGCGGTAGTGGTACCGTCGCCGGCAGCATCAGCTGTTTTGCTGGCCACTTCGCGTACCATCTGGGCGCCCATGTTGGATACTGCATCTTCCAGTTCTACTTCTTTGGCTACCGTTACACCGTCTTTAGTGATGGCTGGTGCGCCGAAGGATTTCTGAATGACTACGTTGCGACCCTTTGGTCCGAGGGTTACTTTCACGGCATTAGCCAATGCGTCTACGCCCTCTTTCAGTTTTTCGCGGGCTTCGGTATTGAAATTAATTTGTTTGGCAGACATATTTCTGTTAGATGTGAGTTAGTGGAATGTGGTTAATGGGGGGAATGGGGTAATGTGTTTAATGTGGTTAATGGGGGGAATGTGGGGAATTAGAGGATGACGAGGATTTCGTCTTCACGCATGATGATGAAATCCTGGCCTTCGTGGTTGATTTCCTGGCCGGAGTATTTACCGTAGAGCACGATATCTCCCACCTGAACGGTCATGTTGTGGGCATCCTTGCCGGATTTGCCTGGTCCTACAGCTACTACTTCTCCACGCTGTGGCTTTTCTTTTGCAGTGTCAGGGATGATGATACCACCTTTCGTCTTTTCTTCAGCAGGCGCTGGCTTGATGATTACACGGTCAGCGATTGGCTTCATAACGTTTTAACTATTTAAATTTTGATGAGTGTTGTGGAATCTGCCACAAACGGAATTATCTGCGGCAGATTGGCTTTGATCAAACTTCGTGCTACGACGTAATAACTGCCATTTTTTCAGATGCACTGGCTGCTAATGTCAGGTTTCGGTGGACAGCGGTTGTCAAAATGGCTTTAGCCTGAACGAGACGAGCCATTGAGAAGGACTGCCGGGCAACTTTTTTGCCGGGTTATGGCCTGGTTTTTATGTATTTTAAGGGGAATGTTCATCTACTTAACAACAAACCTGAACTTCAATAACATCAATCCTCTACTTTTGGCGGTGTTTTCCTGAAACCTGTCATTATGTTGCGTTTTATCCGCCCACTACCATCCGAGCATAGGAGCGACGAGCAGTTGCTTGCCGAGTATTTGGCGGGAAACAGCCGTTCGCTGGGATTGTTGTACGAGCGTTACATGCCCATGGTATATGGTGTTTGTTTGAAAATCCTGAAGGACTCCGGGAAGGCGGAGGATGCGGTGATGGAGATCTTCGAGTCGCTGACTAAAAAAGTTAAAGAACATGAGATTGGCTCCTTCAGAGGATGGCTGTACGTGCTGGCAAGAAACTATTGCCTCATGGAATGGCGAAAAAACCAGCGCCGGCCCACCGATCATATTGCACCGGAAGACATGGTTAGGTACGATGCCGTTGAGCCTGTGTTTGAATATGAACTGCCACGAGAAACAAATGCCCTCGAACGCTGACTTTAAGAATTGTCGGAACAACAAAGAGCCTGCGTTCAGTGGTTTTATTACGAAGACAAATCCTACAAGGAAATTGCAGAAATAATGACAGAAGAACTGGGAAAAGTGCGCTCATTCATCCAAAATGGCAAACGAAACCTGAAAAATTGCTTGGAAAAAAACGGTTGACGGCTTACGGCCTACGGTAGACGGTTGACGGTACGACCCGTTTACCGTCCACCGTCCACCGTCCACCGTCTACCGTAAGTCGTCCCCCGTCATGACCAACCCTTACAACAACGATAAACGACTGCTTGAACTGCTCGAGCGTTGGCAATCGGGTGAATTTACCCGGGCCGATGAGCAGGAGTTGCAGTCGCTCACCGCTTCCGACGAGTTTCGTCGGGAGGCGGCAGAAGGGTTTATGTCGGCGCCGGAGGAAGACCATGGCAAACGCCTGAGTTCCCTGCATGCGCGCCTGCGCAACCGAGCGGGTACCGCCAGAAGGGTAGTACTGCCGCAGTGGTTGGCCGCTGTTGCCGCAGTAGCGGTTTTGATTGTGGCTGTGGTATGGCTGATGCCGGTGCAGGAAAAGCAAAGTGTTTCGGAGGAGTCAATGGCTGCTCCTGCGATTGAGGGCCCCCAAAACGAACCGTCACAGGACGACGCATCACAGGATTATGCAACAGCGCCTGTTCCTGAACCCAAAGCTAGCTCTGGCTCGGAGAGATCGGTAGCCACTGGCCCGAAAGTGTTTCAATCCGAATCGACAGGAAACGCGGCCATGTCGGCCACGGATGCCACAGAAGGAGTGGCCATTCAGGATGCTCAGCCAATGCCGGAGCCCGCCGCTGCTGCCCAGGCTTCAGAAGAAGCATCCAAAAATGCAGATTTAGCCGCTGAATACAGTGCACAGGAAGAAGTACAGACGCAGGCGCCAGAGCGAGCCATGGCCAGGAAAAAAGAATCTCGTGCCATGCTACCCGGGGCAACTGCCAGTGCGCAACCTCAGGGAGGCTGGAATACCTTCAATGAATACCTACGGAAAAATGCCAGGTTGCCTGAACAGGCCCGTCAAAACAATGTTTCAGGCACAGTACGGGTAAGGTTTACCTTGGATGCAAATGGCAAACCGTCCGATTTTCAGATTGTCAAATCGCTTGGTTTTGGCTGCGACGAAGCTGCCCGGCGTCTGATTGAACAATATTCCTGGCAGCCAGGCCAGAACAATGAGCTGACGGTTGATGTTCCTTTTGTGAGATAAAGCCTATGTCACCCTACCTCTCCTGGCTTTCACAGCCATATCCTTTCGAAGTCAGATGGACCAACGGCCTGAAAACCGGATTTTGGGCCGGGCTTTTTGTGACTTTTTTTCTGTTTTTTTTCAAACCTTTCGGCACAAACGTCGAAGCCGGGGAAGAGTGGAAGTACCTGGCGTACTGTGCGGCCTTTGGCCTCGTAACCTTTGGGGTAACCCTGTTGATGCAGGTGATCTGCCGGCTGTTCCCGGGGATATTTAACGAAGAAAAATGGACGGCAGGAAAGGAAGTGCTTTTCAACATATTCTTCATTGCGTTGATCGGGGTGGCCAATCTCTTGCTGGCTCATTTTCTTTACCGCGCACCGCTAACCATTGCTTCCTTTTTCAAATGGCAGTTGTTCACCCTCGCCATCGGAATATTTCCCACCTTATTCGGGGCATTTAGCACGCTTGTCAAGGAGCAGAAAAAATACGCTGCCGGCGCCGCCGAAATGCATCCGCACCCTGGCGCCCACACACAGCACAAATCGGTGATGCTGCACGGTGAAAATCAAAACGAACGCCTGTCGCTCGATGCTGCAGACATTGTTTTTCTGGAAGCCCAGGATAATTATGTTCAGGTGTATTATTTTGAAAAAGACGCACTGCAACGGCGCATGCTGCGCACCACACTCCGCAAAATGGAGGATGCCCTGGCAGACTACCCTGCTTTTTTTCGTTGTCACCGTACCTATCTGGTCAACTTCGACCGCGTGGAAAAAGTGAGCGGCAATGCACAGGGCTACCGACTGCATTTTGCCGGGTTAACGGAAACCGTACCGGTGTCCAGAAGCCTCAATGATGAGGTGAAGCGACGCCTCGAATGATTAGCCAACAACAGGATGGTGTCTTCAATCTCCTCAAATCTCGCTACCTTGCGGCCCTCAACCTGACACAATTTTACCATTGATATGAGAAAATCCCTGGCATTACTGATTTTTTTGGCCTTTTTCACGGCTATTTCAGCCCAAAACGGGGCTTATGAATTCAAAGAACACAGACGACTGAATGCCACATCCGTTAAAAACCAGGCTCAAACCGGAGCCTGCTGGGCGTTCAGCACGCTCTCTTTTCTGGAAAGTGAGGCCATGCGTATGGGCAAAAAGGATGTAGACCTCTCTGAGATGTTCGTGGTGCGACATATTTACCGTATGAAATGCGAAAACTATGTACGCAGACAGGGCACTGCTCAATTCAGCGAGGGTGGCCTGGCACACGACGCCCTGAATGCCATTACGCGCTATGGCATTGTTCCGGAACGCATTTACCCGGGGCGCAAAGACCCATCAGTGCCGTTCAATCACGGAAAAATTGAAAAAACACTCCGCAACATGTGCCAGGAATTCGTCAAGCAAGGCAAGGACGGGAAACTGGATGCCGACTGGCTGCGCAAAATTGACGAAACACTGGATGAAGAGTTCGGTAAAGTGCCTACCAAGTTCGACTACTCCAATGTGGTGTTTACACCCACTTCCTACCGTGATTATCTGGGTATCAAACCGGAGGACTACGTGACGGTTACCTCCTTTACCCACCATCCTTTCTGGTCAAAATTCGTCCTCGAAGTGCCCGATAACTGGTCGAACGGAGAAATGTACAATGTGCCGGTGAGTGATCTGATGCGCTGTGCCAAAAACTCTCTCGATCTGGGCTATACCGTAGAATGGGACGCCGATGTGAGCAACGAGGGTTTTTCCGCTCACAATGGCCTGGCCATTGTGCCGGCCACCCCAATGAAAGACAAAGAAGGTATTGCAGCGTCCAACACCTTTAAAATCTGGGAACCCGAAACCAAAATCACTCAGGAGCTGCGCCAGCAATTGTTTGACAAGCAAATCACCACCGACGACCACCTGATGCACATCGTGGGCCTGCTGGATGAAACCCATTCCGGCCTTTACTACGTTGTGAAGAACTCATGGGGTGAAATTTCCGACAACAAGGGCTTTGTGTACTGCTCAGAAGCGTACATGCGCCAGAATACCATCTCCTTCACGGTACACAAAGATGCCATACCGGACGATATCGCCAAGCGACTCGGCCTGAAAGAGGGAGATGCTACGATTGAAAAAAGCGACCGCGCCCGTCCGGGTCGTTCGCCTGAGATGGAACTCAGGCCTGCTCCAACCCTGAAATCAGCGCCGGCACAAAAAGCAGCTACCCCTGCCATTAAAGGTCCGGCAAAAAAATCATCAGATAATTAATGTGGTTGCGCCCAACCTGTTTTAAACATACCTGACAACATGAAATCCACACCACTAACGGAAAAACACATTGCCCTGGGGGCAAAAATGGCTGAATTTGCGGGCTACAACATGCCCATTTCCTATTCCACCATTACCGAAGAACACCATGCTGTGCGCAAAGCACTGGGCGCATTTGATGTGAGCCACATGGGCGAATTCATCGTGCGGGGCAAAGACGCTACGGCTTTTCTGCAAAGCGCCACCAGCAACGATGTTGCCAAACTCAAACCCGGACAAATTCAGTACTCCTGCATGCCCAACAAAAAAGGCGGCATTGTAGACGACCTGCTGGTGTATCGCCTCGACGATGCTCCTGAGATGACCGTGGAAGGCGAGCAGTCCTACATGCTGGTCGTAAACGCCAGCAACGAAACCAAAGACTGGCGTTGGCTCAAGCGCCTTTCAAAAGGTTTTCAGGTGAAAATGCAAAATATCTCCTCCAAAACCGGTCTGATTGCGGTTCAGGGCCCAAAAGTGGTGGAAGCGCTGAAGAAACTCACGGATGTTGATCTGGGCAGTATTGAATACTACTCCTTCCGCCGCGGCAAATTTGCCGGATGCAAGAATGTCATCATTTCTGCCACGGGTTACACCGGTTCCGGCGGTTTTGAGATTTATGCCCGTAACCGGGATATTGCCAAAATTTGGGACAAGATTTTCAAAGCAGGTGAAAAACACGGCATCAAGCCATGCGGCCTGGGCGCGCGCGATACCCTCCGACTGGAAATGGGCTACTGCCTGTACGGCAATGACATTGATGATAAAACAAGCCCGCTCGAAGCCGGCCTGGGCTGGATCACCAAGCTGAACAAGGCCGCCGACTTCCCTTCCAAGGCTAAATTCCAGAAGCAAAAAGCAGATGGCGTAAAACGCCGCCTCGTAGGTTTCGTGCTCGATGGCGAACGCCGTGTACCTCGCCATGGTTATGAAATCCAGAGCCGCCGCGGTGCTAAAATCGGCGTGGTGACTTCCGGAACCCACTCTCCATCAATGGACAAACCCATCGGAACGGGATATGTGAAGATCAAATACGCCGAGCCAGGCTCCAAAATCTCCATTGTTGCCGGAGGCAAAAAGCTGGATGCGGTGGTAACCAAGCTTCCATTCCTGGAACCAGGGGTTTAATGGGTGGAATGTGGGTAAATGTGGTTAAAGGGATAATGTGGGGAATGAGGAAAGATGTTTTTGATTGTTAAAATCTTCGTTCCTTTACGCCCCGAATTCACCGAACAATTGCATATTTTCAATTCGCCAGCAATATGGATTTCAACCAGATTCAAGAACTCATCCGAATGGTGAGTAAGCACAAGATCTCTGAATTCAGCCTCAAAGAAGGCGATTTCAAGCTTGTTATCCGCAATCAAGGCAGTTCCACCGAGGGCGTTGCTCCGGTAGTGGTGGCTGCTCCGCAACCGGTCATGACCATGCCGGTGGCTGCTCCGGCGCCTGCCGCCGCGCCTGCTGCTCCCGCAGCTGCGCCAAAGGCTGAAGCGCCTGCTGCCGCTGCTTCGGATGATTCCAAACTCGTGGCTATCAAGTCGCCTATGGTGGGTACTTTCTACCGTAGCGCAGGTCCGGACAAGCCTCCGTTCGTCAAGATTGGCGACACGGTAGATGCCGGCACCAAGGTTTGCATCATCGAAGCCATGAAGCTTTTCAATGAAATTGAATCGGAAGTAAAAGGTAAGATTGTTAAAATACTGGTGGAAGACGCTTCCCCGGTAGAATACGAGCAGCCGCTCTTCCTGGTTGAACCTGCCTGAATACAAGATGTTTAAAAAAATACTCATTGCCAACCGGGGGGAAATTGCCTTGCGCGTTATCCGGACCTGTAAAGAAATGGGCATAAAAACGGTGGCCATTTACTCCACCGCCGATCGCGACAGCCTGCACGTCCGCTTTGCAGATGAAGCGGTGTGCATTGGTCCGCCGTCTTCCGCCGAAAGTTACCTGAATGTACCCCGGATCATGGCTGCAGTGGAAATCACCAATGCAGACGCCATCCATCCGGGCTACGGCTTTTTGTCGGAAAACGCCGCCTTTGCCGAAGTGTGCAAACAATACGGGGTGAAATTCATCGGCCCAACGCCGGATCAGATCCGCGCTATGGGCGATAAGATCACCGCCAAGGAAACCATGCTGAAAGCTGGCGTTCCATGCGTGCCCGGCACAGAGGGGTTGCTCACGGATGTCAAGGCCGGCCTGAAACTGGCTGCCGAAATCGGCTACCCGGTGATCCTCAAAGCCACCGCAGGTGGTGGAGGTAAAGGCATGCGCATCGTTTGGAAGCCGGAAGAATTTGAAATCCAGTGGGATACCGCTCGCCGGGAAGCAAAAGCTTCTTTCTCTAACGACGGTATCTACATGGAGAAATACATCGAGGAACCCCGCCACATTGAAATTCAGGTGGCCGGCGACCAGTTCGGAAAAGCTTGTCACCTCTCCGAACGCGATTGCTCCATTCAGCGCCGCCACCAGAAACTGGTGGAAGAAAGCCCATCCCCATTCATGACTCCCGAACTCCGGGAAAAAATGGGTGAAGCGGCCATCAAAGCCTGCAATGCCATCAGCTACGAAGGGGTAGGAACCATCGAGTTCCTGGTGGATAAATACCGCAACTTCTACTTCATGGAAATGAACACTCGTATCCAGGTAGAACACACGGTAACCGAAGAAGTGATTGATTTCGACCTGATCAAGGAACAAATCAAGATCGCGGCCGGCTTGCCTATCTCCGGAAAGAACTACTTCCCGGAAATGCACGCCATTGAATGCCGTATCAATGCGGAAGATCCGTTCAACGATTTCCGTCCAAGTCCGGGCAAGATCAGCTCTTTCCACTCTCCTAAAGGACATGGCGTTCGGGTAGACACACATGTGTATGCCGGTTACACCATTCCGCCGTACTACGATTCCATGATCGCCAAGCTCATCTGCCGCGCGCGCACCCGCGACGAGGCCATCAAAAAGATGGAGCGCGCCCTGGATGAATTTGTCGTGGAAGGGGTTAAAACTACTGTGCCGTTCCACCAACGACTCATGCGCAACAAAGATTTCCAGGAAGGGAATTTCCACACCGGGTTCCTGAATAGCTGGGATTTCAAGAGTATTGAGTTGTAGGTTTGGGACGTTGGACTGTCGAGGCCGGGTTTCGTAAAATAGATAAAGATTGGGTTCTTGTTTTTAGTGTCGGGGTAACTGCCAGTCGCCCCCGACACTAAAAACAAGAACCCAATCGGCTTTATAGCATGATCCGATTTGTTCCCTTGTTGTCGTCCTCGACAACAAGAAGCGGTGGAATAAGTGAATAATAGGATGGTTACAACAAATTGAAAAAAT
Organism: Saprospiraceae bacterium; assembly: GCA_020850025.1. Classification (GTDB taxonomy): domain Bacteria; phylum Bacteroidota; class Bacteroidia; order Chitinophagales; family Saprospiraceae; genus M3007. The sequence continues at coordinate 2,789 of JADZFI010000460.1, read as the reverse complement.
CACCTGCTCGATTTTTGTACATGTTGAGTCCTGATATTTTGGAATTTATCTGGCAGCACCGGGAAGATGATCCCCGGCAACTGGCCTTGTCGGGCAAGAAGTATCCCGGCTTGCCCATGGCTGAGGTAGCTTCTCAGGTGCAGGCGCTGCAGAAAATCCGGCACAAGATTCCCGGCTGGTACCGGCAGGGCCTGTATTTTCCATTTCCTTTGTCGGTAGAGCAGGCTTCATCAGAGGCTACGGCCAGGTTTAAGGCGGGTTTGTTTGAAGTGGAGAAAATGGCTGATTTAACCGGTGGTATGGGGGTGGATGCGAGCTTTTTTGCTCAGAAGTCGCAATCGCTGACTTACGTAGAGCAAAATGCGGAACTGCTGGATGCCACCCGGCACAATTTTCAAACACTTGGTATCTCAGGGGTAGACTGGTATGCAGGCGCCGCCGAATCGTTTTTGGCTGCCCATCCGGGCGGACTGGATTTGATCTATCTGGATCCTGCCCGCCGACATGACGCCAAGGGAAAAGTGTTTCAGTTGGCCGATTGTACGCCTGATGTATTGCAACTCAGGCAGTTGCTTTTCCAAAAAGCCCGTCGTGTACTGCTGAAAACAGCGCCATTGCTGGACCTGAAGGAGGCTGCCAGGCAATTGGGCCGGGTAGCCGGTATATGGGTGGTAGCTGCACAGGGGGAGTGCCGGGAGGTATTGTACCTGCTGGAACCCCATGCTCCCCCCTGGGAAACCGTGCCGATACAGGCCGTGCACCTGCTGGAGAGTAGTATGGCCACTTTTACCTTCCACTGGCAGGAAGAGCAGGAGGCGATGGCGGTGCTGTCGCCGCCATTGAAGTATCTGTACGAGCCCAACCCGGCGATATTGAAAGCCGGGGCCTTCAAATCGTTCGGTCTTCGTTACGGATTGGGTAAATTGCATGCACATACCCATTTGTACACCTCGGAGCAGTTGGTGGAACACGTCCCGGCCCGGCGCTTCGTCATTGAGCAGATTTGCCGGTACGACCGCAAGTCGGTTCAGGCCGCCGTGCCTCAGGGTAAGGCCCATATCACCTGCCGGAACTTTCCGGATACGCCTGACATGGTGCGCAAAAAGCTCGGCTTGCAGGATGGCGGAGAGGTGTATTTGTTTGCGGCCACGGATATGGGGCAGCGGAAGGTGGTTGTCATTTGTCGCAGGGCAGCTAATATCTGTTAATTATTAAAAATTTTTGGCAAAAGAGATCTAAAGGGGTATTTTTATTAGGCATAAGTCATATTTCACTATAAAAAAATATCGTTATCATGCGAGTAAATTGTTTCCATTGTGCATTTATTGGATATAAATTCAGGCATTTTGCTCTTAAGATTGTGTTTTTTGGGCTTTTCTTGATTCCGTCAAATAGCCATGCCCAAACCTGCGCCTGCGATGTAGTATGTTTAAATGGCCTGGGCGAAACCATGGTCTGCGGCCCATACATAGATCCCGCACCTGGTCCGTACTATGTAAAACTATATCTGCGGTTTGTAGATGCAGGCCCGGGGTCTTTTGAAGAGCCATTTGGCGACAGAGCCGCCACCATTTGGGTAAACCTAAAGGAGGCATTTTCCGGCCACAACATACATTTTGTTCCAGGTTTCAGCGGATGCACCGGCGATCAATCGTTTCAAGTCATTAACTCATCTATATTTCCGGATCTGGGTGATTTGACAGCGTTCAATGCACTAATGACTGGCTCCACCAATGGGGTGAGTCATTTTAATTCTGATGGCATAAACCTGTATATTTTTAAAGACAATATAATTCCCTCTGCCCCTGGCCATGCCTTTTGCCTGCCAAGTAATTATTGTTACGTTGGAGGTAAAAGTCCTTGCTGCCCTGAACCGATGAGTACAACCCATACCGTTTCCCATGAGATAGGACATTGTTTGGGCTTGGTACATACTGACCATGATGATGGATGCCCAGCAACTAATAACAGCAACGGACAAACCACCGGCGATATGGTTTCTGATACTCCTTATGATACTGGAGACTATGGCGTTCATACTAATTCTCCGTCTGGTGTACTACCTGAAAACATCATGTCAACCTTCCCGATTGCCACGTGTAGAAATAAGTTTACGCAAGGACAAGGGGCAAGAATGCGCCATTATCTAAAAAATGAGCTCGGTGTTTTAGCGCAAGTCAAAATGGTCGATCTGGTGATTACCGGGAATGAGGTCTGGGATGTGCCCAAGATTGTTCCTGCCAATGTTATAATCGAGCCGGGCGCCATCCTCACGATTCAGGCGCCTGTGTTTATGCAGGAAAATGCGTTTATTTATGTAAAAGCCAATTTTACAGGAGCGGGCAATACAGCAGGGGGGCAGCTCAGAGTGGACGACTTGATTACTACAGCTTGCCCGAACAAATTTTGGCAGGGTATTTATGTAGAAGGCAATGAAGCGTTCCTTCAGTCAACTAACAAGCAAGGTAAATTGTTAGTGTTGAATGATGGGATTATTGAACATGCAAAAGTAGGCGTAATGGTAGAGGGATTGGATCTGACAACTGGGCTTCCACGACCTATTTCGACAGGCGGTATTGTTTGGTCATCTCTTGGTACCTTTCGAAATAATCTTGTAGATGTGCATTTTGAAGACTACTCAAACCCAAATCAAAGTTTTTTAAACTTCACAGACTTTATTACCGACAATAATTTTAGAGGTGGATTGAATACCCCTCCTTTACACCTCTTGTTAAACGGAGTAAATAACATCAAGATAAGAAATTGCGATTTTGAGGATTTGCGGACAG
>JADZFI010000459.1 GCA_020850025.1 Saprospiraceae bacterium | reverse complement strand
TACGACTACATCCTGATCGATTGTCCGCCCTCACTAGGCTTGCTTACGCTCAACGCACTCACCAGCAGCCGTTATGTGCTGATCCCGCTGCAAACCGAGTTCCTGGCAGTTCAGGGGCTGGCCAAGATCAAACAAGTTATTGATAAGGTCAAAATGCGCCTTAATAAACAGCTTGAAATGGGTGGTGTGATTGCTACGATGTACGACAGTCGCCGTGTATTGAACCGGGATGTAGTGGAAACTATCCACAAATATTTCGGTGAAAAGGTGTTTAAAACCTACATTCGCGATAACGTAGCCCTTGCAGAGGCCCCGGCGCAGCGCAAAGACATTTTTGACTATAATCCTAAAAGTCCGGGCGCAAGCGATTACCTGGACCTGACAAAGGAGATTTTGGAAAGAACCCAATAATTAACGTTGAACGATGAACGATGGAACGATTTACTGCGTTCTTCCGGACATCGGCCAAGTTCAATCCGAAACCGGATGAGTAAAAAAAGATTTTCCGAGGGTCTTGACGACCTGTTCAGCAGCCACCATGGTGGCCATGGCGAGGTATTTGGCGACGCCATGGTGCTGAACTCCCCGGCCACACCCAGTGAGCGGAAGTCGGGCCATAAATCCTTTGCCACCGACCTGGATGCTCTCCTGCAGGAAGCGCTGGATGAAAGCCTGGAACGCTATGAAGCGGCTCAACCGGATTCCGTTTCCGCCAGTTCCAAAACAAAATCCAGCTCCGACCTGCGCGCGCCCGTGCGCAACGGACTTGACAACCTCATCAGGCAAACCATTGATCTCAAGGAAATCACTACCGACGAAGCCTCCGGCAAAAAACGCCTGACCGTTGCCGTTGACCGCCCCAAACTCGAAAAACTCAAGACCATCGCCCGCCTGGAAAATGCCTATCTCAAAGACTTGCTCGTGCATCTTATTGACGAGTACATCCAGGAGTATACAAAGGAGAAAGGGGTGGATCTGTAGGTTTCAATGTCCAATGTCCAATGTCCAATTTCCAAGTGGTGATGGCGCTTGGTATTGGTGGCTTTGCCTGGCCACACACTGGTGTCTGGCCAGGCAGGCGTGGATTGTTTTGCTAAAACAAAAATGCCAGGCACCCGCCTCACTTGGACATTGGATATTGGACATTGGATATTGGATATTGGATATTACACACTCCCCGCGTACCGTTTCCAGAGACTTTTCGCCACAATCAACGCCACAAGCGGCAAGGCCGGAGTGGGCATTTCCTGAGGCAGCCAATACCAGAAAATGAGCAACAGTGATGCCGCAATGGCGGTCAGGCTGAAGTAATTCTCTACCGTAACGGTTTGGCGTGTACGCCAGAAGAACAACAGGTGGGTAGGCCAGGCCCAAAGGATATTGAGGTTGGTCTTGGTAGCCGAGTGATCAGTGGCAAACCAGAGCAGCGCTATAATGAGTCCGGCCAGACCTAGCACAAACCAAAAAATGGTATCGAATACCTTTTCAGCCCTTGCGTTGGCCATGCTGAGTAGCCCTATGATGGCTACAAAGGAGGTGACCAGAAGCGGCCGTTCGAGCGGATTGGGGTTGAATGGCGCCTTGGTCATGGGTGTTTCCGGGATATTTCGCTCACTCACTACCAGCACTTCGCCCTCGCCTGTTTTGGCTTTGGCAAATAAATGGTGCAGATAATCCGGCAAAAACATGAAATCTGCGGTCGTGGCCCGCTTATCCGCCGGCAAACCCAGCACCAGATCAATACCGAAATCCAGCCAGGGTTTTTCCTCCACATAAGGCTGCAATAGTTGCCTCATGGTAGCATCAGGCGGCAGCGCCGTGCTGTCGAACTGCAATTGGTGAAAATAGCATTCCTGAATAATGTCCCGAATCCGGGTGGCGCAGTTGTCGTAGAAAAAATCGTACTTGTAATAGCGGTTTTCTTCCTTGTAATTCTCCTGAAGCAAATCGTACAGCCGCTGTTTTTGCTCCTGGGTCATGTTCAAGACCTGCTCCTGCATGGGCCGGCGATCCTGCAAATTTCCATACTCGAAACTGCGATAACTCTCAATATCGAGGTTGTACAACAGTTTTCCGCGACAAAATTTGAGCAGAAAATTCGGCTGCTCAAAATCAAAAGTGCCGTAGTTATAGCAACGGTCAAATCGGATCACCGGATCCTTCACCCGAATGGCACTGTGTCCAAAGGTACTGTACACAAATTCGCCCGGTGCTACCGTCATCAAACTGATTCGGGCTGAATCGGAGAGGGTTTGGGCACCTCCCCAAAAGGACAGGAGCAGAAACAGGAAAGAATAGATTGACTTCATGTATGGCTTGATCGTGCGGCAAAAGTAAGAGCATGTTGGGAAATGCATATTCCCTGGTCAAAAACTGCTCATCAGCCATGCCAGCAGCATGGCAGACAGCTTCCATACCGCCCAAATCAGCGCCATAAAAAGTAGCAGGAACAAAATACCCAGGAAGGCCACCGAGCGCTTTGCATTGGGCTTGGCTTCGCCATCAGCGTAATAAGCCTTGAGCATTTCCACATTGCGGCGGTTGGCTTTGAACCCAAAATCAAACAAATCGCCCAAGAGCGGCACTACACCAAACACAGCGTCTACGATGTAATTGAACATCATGCGCAGCATCATCCATGGACTGGCGCCTTTTTTAGCCATGGTGCGCATCAGGAATCCGGACACTACGAAGCCCGACATGTCGCCCAGATAAGGCACCAGGCCAATCAATCCGTCCAGCCCGAAGCGCATATTGGTGCCCGGAACGCGGAATTGATTGTCCAGCAATTTGGCCAAAGCTTCCAGCCGGGCTAGCTCCGGATCGGGCGGAGTTTGAGCGGTTTCGTTGTTTTCCATCCCCTATTGCACTTTGAGCAATTGCCCGATCTTGATATCGCTGTTGGGCAAGTCGTTGAGTTGTTTCAGGCGGTCCACGGTGGTATTGTACTCCCTGGAAAGACGGTACAAGGTATCGCCTTTTACCACCCGGTGATAGCCTCTTGGAGCAGGGTCTACAGATTCTGCAGCCGGATCCCGTGGAGGAGTGGGCTTGGTATTAGGCGTTGGATCGTTGTCGTATGGCCGCTCCGGAGTAGTGGCCGGCGGCTTGGGTGTGGTAGTAGGTTTGTTGGTAGTGGGCTTGGGCTTTTCAGGCACAGTGCCTGGTCCTATTTCAAAATCAAGTTCGCCGTCTTCCACCACCGGACTGGTTGGGCGGGGCTTTTCAGACGGAATCACCGGTGCGTTTTCGTTCACCGTGTCTTTGATTTTGACGGGGCGTTTGTTTTTGCCGCGAATACGAATTAACTCATTGGTTTCCGGCTCCTGCCCCCGACGCAACCCATTCATTTCCAAAAGTTTATCCAACCGAATGCCGTATACCTGCGCAATATCGAACATGGTTTGACCCTCCCGAACGGTGTGCTCGGTAGAGCGGCCATGCCATCTGTCGGATTTCCTTTGTATAAAAATCCGGGTATTGGGTCTCAGTCGCACGCCGGGCGGGTAGCCGCGGTCGTTGTACTCCACTACTTTCTGGGTGTTCAAACGAAAAGCACGTGCCACATCTTCCAAAGTCTCCCCTTCGCGGGAGGCCACTACTTTTATGTCATTCACACGACCAATCCGGCCTGTAGCCTCGGGGCGCTGACCAGGGGCATTGGGGCCCACCGGCGTAGCCGGCTGACCATTGCCGCCGCCTTCTGCGGGGAAAGTAGTAGGGCGGGAGCCCGGCGAATCGTATTGGTACAATTGATAACGCTCAATCAGGTTAATGAGCTTATCTGCATAATCAGAAGAAGTGGCGTAGCCGGCTGCCTGTAGTCCACGCGCCCAGCCTTTGTAATCGGTGCGGTCAAGATTGAACAGAAATCCATAGCGGTTCGATTTGCGCGGATCGCGCAGGAACTGACCATGATCCACAAAGCTTTCTTCTACGGAAGTATAACTTCTGAAGCAGGACTCAATGATGTTGCCATCTCCGTCGCGGTCGTCGTCCTTTTTCCTGTAGGTTTTACCGTTCCAGTTGCCTCCGCATTTGATGCCGAAGTGATTATTGGCCTCGGTAGCCAGATCGGAGGTGCCTGCAGCGCTCTCCAGCACACCTTGTGCCAACACGATACTGGCGGGCACACCAATGCGATCCATGGAAAGCACAGCGGCGCGATTATACCTTGTGATATAGTCCAGATTACGGTCTTTGGTGCTGTATTCCGTTGGCGCCAGCACCGATCTGTCCACACCTGATTTTTTGCTTTTGGAGGAGGAAGTGCTCTGGCGCAGGGTGTCGCAGCTCTGGGCCAGGATCAACGTAAGGAAGGAAAGGAGGAGTATGATTCTCATGGTGGTAGTTTATTAGGTCATTTATGGGTCATTTGGGGTACGTTTCACCCCGCGAAAGTAAACGCCTTTTTGCATATTACAGTACGTATATATGCATAAGGCGGCACAAATGAAAGGCAAACAGAAGGTATATCAGGCTTTTTTCGAAGCAAAAATATCAGAAAATACCTTGTTCAACTCCGGGAGTACCTGTGCAAAGCGTTCCGGGAACACGAAATAATGGTGTATGGCCACCGGCAATGGGTCAATGCCCTGAATACCGATCACGGATTCCACGTAGGCGCGGGGCATGCCACTGACCTGTTGCAGGGCGTTCCAAACCAACTCATCCTGCAGCGCCGGCCAGGGTTCTGTGGGGTATAGCAACACAAAGGCCCGGGCGTATTCATGCAGGGCCACATTGTACCACTGTTGAGGTTTTACAAAGCCCAGCATGACCTGTTCTGCCGAAAACAACAAACAGCCATCTGCAGGATGAAGTTCCGATGCATGATCATATGGATGCTCGGGTGTAGGGAAAGGTCGTGGAAAAATGAGCACTTTTTCAAAAGCCTCGAACAAAAAGACCTCCCGGTGGAAAGTGAGCATTACGGCCTGCGCTGAAATGGCCAATTGCACATCCGGCGGCAGAGAGTCTTCCGGAAACGCCAGCGGCTCCCAGTCGGTACCCATATTGAACAGGGCGATGCGGCCGCGGAAACGCCTTTTTTCCGCTTCATTCAAGCGCTGATAATATCCGTGATTTCGCTCCAGGAACAGGCGCAATTCGGCGCTGAGTTCCGGCGGATTGCGGGTGTACCACCACCAGTTGATTTGCGGAGAAGTGATGTACAACAGCGCGGCCACCACCAGGCAGGGCACGAAGTAGAAGGCGTACTTTTCATCGTACGTCCAGGCCAATACCAGGAAAACGGCGCCTAAAACGGCAAAAGGAGCAATGATTCGGTTGGTGAACATGGATTTCTGTGTCGCGAATGGGCAAAGGTCTTGATAATGAGCTGTTATAACGCTGATTAACAAGAAATTTGTTTCAACCTAAAATCTAAAATATTTTAAAGAACATGAGAACTACCTCCCTAAAGCACGTCCTACTCATCTTTTTCTTCATTCTATTTACGATTTACGCACTGCCTGCCAGAGTAAGCTCAGATACTATTTTTCTCCCCTTCGTTACCCCCCTGAACGAATGGGTAGTGGATGCTGCAGTACCCTCTCCTGGTTGGCCGGCTGGAATCCATCGTTATACCTTTTCCGCTGATTCAGTACTTAAAAACGGGAAATATTACCACGAACTCATTTACTCCGAGAACATGAGTGGCGGGCCATGGAACTCAGGTGAGGGCTATTTCAGAGAAGAGAACGGGCGAACGTATAAATGGCTTGAGGACGCTCCGGAACGCCTGATCTACGATTTTAACCTCGGGATTGGCGATTCCTTGCCGGGAACAGATTCCAACCAGGCCACCCGATATGTGGTGCAGGTGGGTACAGAAACCCTTTTAGACGGTATTCCGAGAAAATCTATTATTTTCAATAGCGTCTGCGGCCCCTCCCGTTGGGTGGAAGGTATCGGAGAAATCGAAGATTTCCTGTATTCGGAAGTGTTTTGCTCCCTGTGGGACGGCCCACCGTTGAGTATCCGATGTTTCAGTACCAACGGACAACTCCTCTACCTGCGGCCCAACCTGAGCAGTTGTTACACCAGCGCTACCAGCAATTTGACCATGCAGACCGTACGGGTATATCCGAATCCTTCCTTGGGATACCTCGTATTAGCATCGGAGCGAGATGAAATGCCGGTGCTGCTAACGCTTTATACCCCCCTCGGCAAACCAGTCTTCGAAACAAAGCAATTTGTCAACAAACAGGTGGAATTGCCCAATCTATCGCCTGGTATGTACTCCGGCTGTGCAGCGTTTTCCAATGGCAGATCGGGATGGTTTAGGGTGATTCTGGCGAATTAACGGTGGACGGCTGACGGGGTACGGTGGGCTATGGAACATTCATCCCTTTTGCCACTTCCCAACCTTCCGCAATGGCTCGTTTGGCGTCCAGTTCGCCGGCTTCTTTGGCTCCGCCAATGAGCTGAACCGGAATGCCCATGGCTTCCAGCGGGCCTTGCAGGTCGCGCAGGGGCTCCTGGCCGGCACAGATGATCACATGATCTACCGGCAGGCATTGCTCCACTCCTTTTATGGAAATATGCAGGCCTTCGTCGTCTATCTTCCGGTACTCCACTTCGTTCCACATCTGTACCTGGCGGGCCTTGAGTCCGAGACGGTGGGCCCAACCGGTGGTTTTACCCAGCTTCTCCCCTACTTTTCCTTTGGAACGCTGCAATAACCAAATCTGCCTGGGCGGATTTTCCACCGCAGGCCGGGCTATGCCGCCACGTTGGGCGTATGTCGGATCAATGCCCCATTCCTGCTGGTAATGCTCAACGGATGGTTTTTCATCTGCCTCATGGGTCAGATAGGTAGCCACATCAAATCCGATGCCGCCGGCGCCAACAATGGCTACCTTTTGGCCTGGCTGTTTTTTGCCTTGCAATACCTCTATATAGGACAATACCTTGGGATGTTCAATGCCCTCAATCCGCGGCGTGCGCGGCCGGATACCCGTGGCCAGCACTACCCGTCCAAACCCCTGGGCTTGCAGCACTTCTGCCGTTACCCGGGTATTAAGGTGTACATGAACGCCGTTTTTATCCAGCATTTTGCGGAAATACCGCAGGGTTTCGTAAAACTCTTCCTTTCCCGGGATCTTCTTCGCCATATTGAACTGTCCACCAATTTCTCCGGATGCCTCAAACAAATGCACCTCATGCCCTAATACTGCGAGTTCTGTGGCTGCAGAAAGTCCGGCCGGACCAGCGCCAACGACGGCGATTTTGACGGTGGACGGTGGAAGGTGGACGGCTGACGGTGGACGGCTGACGGTGGACGACGGGAGTTCCCATTCGCGGCAGGCGCGGGGATTGACGAGACAGGAGGCGGTTTTTCCGCGGAACACGTGATCCAGACAGGCCTGGTTGCAGGCGATGCAGGTATTGATCTCGTCAGTGCGCTGTGTCTTGGCTTTCACCATGAAATCCGGATCGGCGAGGAAGGGCCGGGCCATGGAGACCATATCGGCAAAGCCCTCGCGCAGGAGCTCTTCAGCTTTTTCGGGGGTGTTGATGCGGTTGGTGGCAACGAGCGGAATGCGGAGTTTGCCCATGAGTCGCTTGGTCACCCACGCGTACGCGCCCCTGGGTACGAGGGTCGCAATGGTAGGTACCCGCGCCTCATGCCAGCCAATGCCGGTATTGATCATGGTAGCCCCTGCTGCTTCAATGGACAGGGCCAATTGTTCCACCTCCTCCCAGGTGGAGCCATTTTCCACGAGATCCAGCATGGAAACCCTGAAAATGGCAATGAAATCTTTTCCCGCCTTTTCCCGCACTTTTCGCATGATCTCCAGCGGAAACCGAATTCTGTTGTCGAAACTGCCGCCCCACTCATCTGTGCGCTGATTGGTGCGCGGTGCTATGAACTGATTGATCAGATAGCCTTCGCTGCCCATTATTTCCACGCCGTCGTACCCGGCCTCCCGCGCACGCGCAGCCGCATCTGCAAAGTCCTGAATGGTGGCGCGAACCAACCTGCCACTCATTTTCCAGGGTTTAAACGGCGAAATCGGAGCCTTTATAGCCGAAGGGGCCACCAGGAACGGGTGCATGCCATAACGACCGGCGTGCAGGATTTGCATACAAATCTTGCCCCCTTCGTTGTGCACCGCCAGGGTTACATTCCGATGTTTGCGCACTTCGCCGGCATTGGTCATTTTGGCTCCAAATGGCGCCAGCCAGCCCTGCCGGTTGGGCGCTATGCCGCCGGTGACGATCAATCCTACGCCTCCCCTGGCCCGGGCTGCGAAATAAGCCGCCAGTGCGTGCAGATCGTCTTTTTTCTCCTCCAATCCGGTGTGCATGGAGCCCATTAGTACCCGGTTGGGCAGGGTGGTGAAACCAAGATCGAGCGGGGCAAAGAGATGAGGATACATAGAAGTGTGCGAGTGTTTGAGTGTGCGAGTGTTCGAGTTGGCGCTGGGCCTGGGTTTGGTGGGTAGTTGAAGTGTGCGG
>JADZFI010000458.1 GCA_020850025.1 Saprospiraceae bacterium | reverse complement strand
TAACCACAGTATATTTACCTTCAAACAATCCAAAGTCCCTACTTTCACCCCCAAAACCGAACACGATATGACGTCTTGTTTCCGACAACCGATTTTATGGCTGCTTTTGTTCACCTGCACGGCCTGGGGGGCTATGGCCCAGATGGCCGGCCCTTCGCCCCAGGCTGAATTGCGGGGCGCCTGGGTAGCCACGGTAGCCAATATTGATTTCCCTTCGCGCCCGGGCCTGAGCTCCAATCAAATCAAAATGGAGTTCGACAGCCTGCTGGATGTGCTGAAGGCCATGAACATGAATGCCGTGTTTGTGCAGATACGTCCGGCCGGCGATGCGTTTTACAAATCACCCATTGTGCCCATGAGCAAATTCCTGGTGGGCAAGCAGGGCGCCAGACTAGACGACACCCTGTTCGATCCGCTGGAATACATGATACAGGCAACGCACGACCGGCGTATGGAATTTCATGCCTGGATGAATCCGTACCGGGCAACATTCGATCCGGACACCGCTGCCCTCGACCCCTCCCATCCGTTGCGCGCGCTGCCCAACCGCAGAAAAGCGGAGTGGTTTTTCCAATATAGCAACAAGTATTATTTCAATCCGGCCAGTCCATCTGTTCGTCAGTACCTGACCAATGTGGTAAAAGATGTGGTGCTGAGGTACGACGTAGACGGAATTCACTTCGATGACTATTTCTACCCATACAAGGAAAAGGACTTCGATTTGGATAAGGCATTGAATGATTATGATGCATTCGCCGCTGGTGATCATAATTATACCGACATAGCCGACTGGCGGCGCAGTCATGTGAATGCATTGATTGAAAATGTGTCAAAAACCATCAAAAGGTACAAGCCATACGTGAAGTTTGGCATCAGTCCGTTCGGCGTATGGCGCAACAAGGATCGCGATCCCGTGCGCGGCTCCGATACACGGGCCGGTATCACCTGCTACGACGATTTGTACGCGGATGTACTCCTTTGGATGGAAAAAGGCTGGATTGATTATGTAGCGCCGCAGATTTACTGGAGCATTGGGTTCCCGGCGGCCGATTATGAGATTCTGGTAGACTGGTGGAGTAAAAATCTTTACGGCCGCCAGTTGTATGTAGGTCATGCCGCTTACAAGATCAACAATTCCCCCAACGATGCCAACTGGAAGAAGGACGACGAGATCAGCAAGCAAATAGCCCTTAACCGCGCCAATCCAAAGGTCAGCGGAAGCGTTTTCTTCTCAGTGAAGCCATTGTTGCGCAACCCCCTCGGCGTACAGGATACGCTGATGAACGCGCTCTGGAAACACCCGGCACTTATGCCGCCCATGCCGCATTTATCGAAAGTGATGCCAGCCAAAGCCACCATTTGCCGGGTAAAAGGCACGCGAAACACGGTACAACTCACCTGGAATTTGTGTGAACTTCTATCCGCCGATGAAATGCCTTTTTATTTCGCCCTCTACCGTTTCGACGGGGAGGGCGTTGGGAAGTTCGACCAGCCGCGCCACCTTTTGGGATTCACCCCTTTCTACGCGGACAAATGGTATTTTGAAGATTACACCGCTATTCCAGGCGAATATTACACCTATGTAGTGGTCAGTTTCAACCGGGCAAATGTGAGCAGCTACCCCAGCGATCCGGTGTTTGTGAAGAAAACCAAGAACAAGGCCAAGAAGAAGCGCCGATTTTGGGGGTATTTGCTGGCGTAAGTCCTGGCTAAAAGAGTCATTCCAAACACCGGGATGACTCTTTTTTGACTACGAATCATTCGCCACTCACCAACGAATCGCCCACTTTTGTAGAAATCTTGCGCATCACTGCTAAATAGCCTGCTAACATTGCCAAATGTTGGGATGTATTCCCGTCGTTGTTCTTTGCATAGGTTCCCGGAACGGAGTTCCGGGCTACACCGTCCACCGTCTACCGTCTACCGTTCCATGAAACATACCATTCTACTCTGCCTGCTCCTCTCTTTTTCCAGCCTTTTTGCCCAGAAAAAAGAAGAGGCCAAAGACAAAAAAGCCGAAAAGCCGGCGCTGCTTCAATCGTCTACCTATGCGGCACTTCAATTCCGCAGCATTGGCCCGGCGGTAGCCTCTGGTCGAATCAGCGATTTTGCCGTTAATCCGGCCAATCCGGCGGAATACTTTGTGGCCGTTGCCTCCGGCGGAGTTTGGAAAACGGTGAATGCCGGCACCACCTACACGCCTGTTTTTGACGGGCAGGGCTCCTATTCCATCGGCTGTGTGGTGCTTGACCCCACCAATCCCAATGTAGTGTGGGTAGGCAGTGGTGAAAACAACAACCAGCGCTCTGTGGCCTATGGCGACGGGGTGTATAAAAGCACCGACGGCGGCAAATCCTGGAAAAACATGGGCCTGAAGAAGTCGGAACACATCGCCAATGTGGTGGTTGACCCTACCAACCCGAAAACCGTGTACGTGGCTGCTTACGGACCGGTTTGGAGCGATGGCGGTGAACGCGGGGTGTATAAAAGCACCGACGGCGGCGAGACCTGGACCTGCATAAAATCCGTGAGCGACTACACCGGCTGCAGCAACCTCGTGATGGATCCTCGCGATCCGAAAGTCCTGTACGCAGCTTTTCACCAGCGCCAGCGCAAGGTGTTTACTTACATCGGTGGAGGTCCGGAATCGGCGCTGTACAAATCAACCGATGCCGGCGCTACCTGGATCAAACTTGAAGGCGGACTCCCGGGCGGCGATCTGGGCCGAATCGGCATAGATGTATCGCCTGTGAACCCCGATTGGGTGTATGCCGTAGTGGAAGCCAAAGAAGGCAAAGGCGGCATTTACCGCTCCACCGACCGCGGCGCCAGCTGGAGCAAGATGAGCGATACCTACACCAGCGGCAATTACTATCAGGAGCTCACCTGCGATCCGCGCAACCCGAACCGCATTTTTATTACAGATACCTACTATAAAGTGAGCGACGACGGCGGCAAAACCGTGCGTAACCTCGGCGAGCTGAACAAACACATCGACAACCACTGTATCTGGATCAACCCGGCCAATACCGACCATCTGCGCGTTGGATGCGATGGTGGCGTGTACGAATCCTGGGACTTCGGCAAAACCTGGGAATACAAGCACAACCTGCCTGTTACGCAGTTTTATAAGGTGTCTACCGATAATGGTTTTCCTTTCTATCACATTCACGGGGGCACACAGGACAACCTCAGCCTGGGCGGCCCCAGCCGAACCACCAGCGCCAACGGCATTCCCAATTCCGACTGGTATGTGACCAGCATTGGCGACGGCTTTGAAACACAGGTGGACCCCACCAATCCGGACATCATCTACGCCCAGAGCCAGTATGGTGGCCTGTTGCGGTTCGACCGAAAAAGCGGCGAATATCTGCCCATTCAGCCGCAGGCAGGTGAAAACGAACCCGCCCTGCGCTGGAACTGGGACGCCCCGCTCACCATCTCCCGCCACATGCCCACGCGGATCTACATTGGGGCCAACAAGGTATTCCGCAGCGATAACCGCGGAAATGCCTGGCGCGCCATCAGCCCGGATCTGTCCCGTGGAGAAGACCGCAACAAATGGCCCATCATGGGCAAAGTGTGGAGCGTGGATGCCATTGCCAAAAACGGCTCCACCGATATTTTCGGACAAACCACCAGCATTGCCGAGAGCAGTCTGAATCAGGATTTGCTTTGGGTAGGCACCGATGATGGCCTGCTTTGGCGCACCAGCGATGGCGGCGCCAACTGGGAGAAAATGGACAAGCTCCCCGGTGTGCCCGAGCGCTCGTATGTGCATCAGGTCATTGCTTCGCAATTCGATCAGAACACCGCTTATGTGTGTTTTAATCACCACCGTTACGGCGATTTCAAGCCTTATCTGCTGAAAACCACCGACGGCGGTAAAACCTGGCAATCCATTGCCGCTACCCTACCCGAACGCGGCAGCGTGTACACCATAGCTGAAGACCATATGGATCGCAACCTTCTGTTCTGCGGCACTGAATTCGGCGTGTTTTTCAGTCCCGACGGCGGCGAAAACTGGGTGCAACTGAAATCCGGTTTGCCTACCATTGCCGTGCGCGACATTGAGATCCAGCGCCGCGAGAACGACCTGGTACTGGGTACCTTCGGCCGTGGATTTTATGTGCTGGACGATTACAGTGCGCTGCGGCAGGTAAAAGCCGGCACGTTTGATAAGGCTGCAGAGATTCTGCCGGTGAAGGACGCCTGGATGTTTGTACCCAACATGCCACTGGGCCTGCGCGACAAGGGTCACCTGGGCAGCAGTTATTATGCGGCGCCGAATCCGCCGGTGGGCGCTGTGTTCACTTATTGGTTGAAAGAGGATATCAAAACCCTGAAAGCCAAACGCCAGGAAGACGAAAAGGCCAAAGCCGAAAAAAAGGAGACTGTGTATTACCCGGAAATAGAAGCGCTGCGAAAGGAAGACCAGCAGCCCGAGTCCTACCTGTTGTTTACCATTTCTGACGCCTCGGGCGAGGTAGTGCGACACATTAAAACCGATGCTTCCAAAGGCTTGAAGCGCATTGTTTGGGATTTCCGTTACAACACGCCGGCACCGGTAACGGGTAGGTACACTCCTGCTCCCGACCAACTGTTTGGAGATTCTGAGAAAGGCCATCTCGCTATTCCGGGTACTTATACGGTTACCCTCAGCAAGTTTGAAGACGGCGAACTCACACCCATTGCGGGACCGGTGAACTTCAGCGCCAAATCGCTGAACAATGCCACGCTGCCTGCATCCGATCAGAAAGCCTACCTGGAATTCTGCAAAAAAGCGGCCAAACTGCGAAAATCCGTGAGTGCCATCAGCCAGATACACGGAGAGCTCAAC
>JADZFI010000457.1 GCA_020850025.1 Saprospiraceae bacterium | reverse complement strand
TTTGCCCGGCATTGTTACTTTTCTTTTTGCTTGCCCAAAAAGAAAAGTAACCAAAAGAAAAAGGGCAGTCTTTCCGGCAAAGCCAACGACCTGCGGGGATTGCGCTGCTTTTTAACCGCCGACCGTCATTTTTCATTTACATCGTGCTGTACCGCCGGTTAAAAAGAAGGCGCTCCCTCCTTGCGTCGGGACCATCCCCTTCGGTTGGGCTTGCCTCGCAGACGGCGGGCGCCCGGGCAGGGGATTTACAGGGAGTCTGGCTACTTATTTTATGGGCAATTGAAAGACGTTTGAACTTTTGTACGTGTTCCCGTCCAAAAAAGGTTACTTTCTGATAGCTTCCACGGGGTCCATACGGCTGGCCTGGGAGGCCGGAATAAGTCCGGAAATAACTCCCACCGCTGCTGAAGTGAAAATGCCCCAGAAGGCGTTGCTGAGCGACAGGTGAATGTCGAAATCAATGGCTTTTGAAATGCCGACCGTGACCAGCCAGATCAGCAGCAGGCCGAACAGGCCGCCAAAGATGCAAAGTACCACAGCTTCGATCAGGATTTCAAGCAGGATGAACCATCTTTTGGCGCCCAGTGCCATTTTGATGCCAATCATACTGGTACGTTCCCGCACTGAAACGAACATAATGTTGGCCACCGAGAACATACCCACCAGGAGCGCAAAGCCTCCGATGAATATACCGACTATGTTCATGGTGCCGAACAATTTGTCGAACAGACCGCTGATGATGGAGAGCGTATTCAGCGCAAAATTGCTTTCTTCAGCCGGTTTTAAACGTCGTTCTCCGCGAAGTACGCCGGTGATTTCATCTTTCAGCTCCTCAACATCTACCCCTTGTTTAGCTTTAACGCTTATACTGGTACGCTGAAAGTCGCCCTTGGCGCGAACTCCGAATCCTCTTCTGGCCAGGTTATAGCCGATCAATACTCCGTTGTCGAAGTTAAAGGGTTTGAGGAGGTCTTTCCCGGATTTTTTCAATACACCCAGTACGCGAAGTTTTCTGCCACCCACATTGATTTCCTTGCCAACCGGATCAATACCGGTGCCGAAAAGTCCGTCGGCAACGCTGTACCCCAGGATACAGACATCAGCGCCAGATTGGTATTCAATGGGCGAAAGGAACCGTCCTTCTCCTTCAAATTCCAGGTGGAACAAGTCCCGGCAATCTTCCGTCATCCCGATGAAGAAGCAGTTTTCCACACTGGATGAGTGCCATTTGCAGGTTTTAGAGCCCAGGAATTGCCAGTAACCCACCAATTCGGCCAATTGCAGCTCATCTTTTAGGGTTTCAAACTCTGCATAGGTAAAATTGGGCCGGCGCATCCACTTCCAGAAATTTTGACCGGGGTCTTCGCCCCAGGAGAATTTTTCGATGTAGATCACATCATTGCCGAGCTTGGCCATGGATCCGCGAATATTATCTTCCAGGGAGTTGACGGCACTTTTTACGCCGATGATGCAGAAGATACCAATGGTGACCCCCAGCAGCGACAAAAAGGAGCGCAACTTGTTGGCGGCAAGTTGTTGAAAGGCCTGGGCGGCTCCCTCTGATATAATTCGCAGAATTTGTTTCATGAGTGGATTTCCAAAGGTAAATGTAGACGGAACAGTTCGTCTGTCTGATTCGATGAAATTCGCAAGTTGATCTATGAACCTGTTTCCTGGCGCTCTTTTTTCCGGAGTTGTTCGCTGGTTAAGGTACTGCCATCATGGCTCCAGCCAGGTGGCCCGAACACATACCAAAGTTTGGCGCGCAGTGGTTTTTGCGGATTCAACAGATCTTTAAGGATTTGGATCCACTCATGGAATACGATATGGAAGGCATCCTGTTTTTCGAGAGGTTTGGTTAGACCGTAACGGATGGGTTGGTAATCTTCCCCGGGTAGTTCAGGCTGGAACGTTCCGAACATTTTATCCCAAATGATGAGAAACATACCCAGATTTTTATCCAGATAAAGCACGTTGGAAGCATGATGTACCCGGTGGTGGGAGGGCGTTACCAACACATGTTCCAGCCAACCCAATTTATTGACGTGTTCGGTATGCACCAGGATACCCCAAATCTGGCAGGCGGCAAAAACGAAGATGATGTCTGCCGGTTTAAAGCCCATGGCAGCCAGTGGAATGAAGTAAATGAAACGGTACAGCGGCTGAAAAACGGAGGATCGGAAGCCTACGGTCAGATTGAATTTTTCGGAAGAGTGGTGGGTGACATGTACGGCCCAGAAGAAGCGGCTGAAGTGATCCAACCTGTGCAACCAGTAAAAAAGGAAATCCATGCCAACTACCAGCCAGAACCAATACCATAGCGGCGTGGTGAATTCATACAATCGGTGCACCCAAAACCACTGGAATATAACGAGATAAACCAGTCTGAAAGCGAGATCTACGCCGCTGTTAAGCAGCATCAGATACAGGTTGGTGAGTGTGTCCTTAAGGGTGTAGGATTTAGTCTGCCTGTAATGGCTCAACAGCATTTCCCCAACAATGACTACAATGTACAAAGGGGTGCTGAACAGAATTAAAAGTTGTTCCTTTACTGAGTCCATAGCTTAAATTGATGCGAAGGTTGATCCGTTCTTTGGGGGGCTTTTTAAACCAATCTTATCAAAATCCAGACGCTGACACCCATTAGGGTCCAGCCGGCTACCTGAACAATTTTTTCCGGTACTCCTGGTTTGAGTCGCTTTCCAATCTGGTGAGCCAGCAGCACTTTAGAGAGGTCGGTACTGAAAAGGGCCAGCAATGTTGTCAGCATGAACCATCTGACGTAAGATTCGTTGCCCTCCGGCGCCTCGGTCCGTGCTGCTGCCGCAACGCCGAGCCAGAACAACCAGTTGGATGGGTTGGTCATATTAATGGAGAAACCCTGGAGGTAGGCAAAACTTTTTTTGGGAACGGAAGCCTGTT
>JADZFI010000456.1 GCA_020850025.1 Saprospiraceae bacterium | reverse complement strand
GTATTCTCCATCTTTTTCTTCCAGGCGAACCGTAACCTTTTCCGCTTCAAACTTCGGGTCTAGGGCATAGGAAAAATCCGGTTGGAACAATCCGTCCGGCGAATAGCGAAGACGGAAAATACCGGCAGCCAGGACGGAAATGCGCAGGCATACGCCGTTATGACAAACGAATTCGTAGGCGCCGTTGCGCCAGCGCACATCAGATACTTCATTGGGGCGGATCCACTGGTAAACATCTTCGTATCGTTCGCTGATACTGGCTTCTGCGAAATCTATTTCAGTGGGCAGGGGAGCCGGCTTTTCGGTAGGGTCAGTCATGCTGCTGCTTTGATTCTGGCGCTAAGGTACAATGCAAAAATCCTTGCAAGGTGGTTTAGTCTTGATCGCAGCACTATTTAAAAAATGAGCAAAAGCGTGTGCCCTATATCTTCCCGACCTACATGAGGTCAATAAGCTGGTTAAAAATACAAGGTACCGTACATCCCGAACAGAGGGGTCCGCTGTGCTTTGATCCGGACTTCCTGATTGGTCATATTTCCGGATGTGGAGGCGCCCAGGTTGTTATATCGTTGAAGCGGAAGGGTTCCGTTCAATCCCAGTTCGAATACCGGGCTGATACGCCAGCCCAGTCCGATCATTGCGTTGACATTCCAGGAGTTCATTTGATGGCCACTGAGATTGCTTATTTCCTGTTCGGCAATCTGATCGTTCAGGGTAAGTTGATATTCACCTGAATAGTTCAGCCTATCGGCTTTGGTTACAAGGGTTTTTGCTACCGAAAAACCGCCCAGTACCTTTATGGACTGAGATGCTTGCCAAAAGAGTTGCACTGGCAGTTCAATTCTCTGCAAACGGTTTACCGGGATATACACATCGCCGGAAAGTGAGTCGGCCAGCGTATTCACGCCGGGCATATTCCAAACCTCAGTGCCTGTTGAAACATTTCGTGCTACGATATCCCCTTCGAGGTCTGAGGTATAGTCGGCGGCGTTTACCGTTACTACGGGGCGGTGGGATTCCTGCGGGGTGTGAATGTTGTAAAGGAGCCCGGTTCTAAGTCCCCATTTGCGCGAGAAAGCCCAGTCTGCGGTTACTCCGGTTGAGAAGCCGTTGATATTATTGAATTGTTCGCTGCTGGCCATGGAAGTTGCACCTATTTCCCAATGGGGTTTGAAAACAGGGGAGGAGGGCAGGGCCTGGCTGGAAACCGGTGGCACCCTAAAGGTAAGGCCAGGCTGTGAAGGGATGGTGATAACCGGTTTTATGGAAGTGATGGTTAGGGCCGCTGGTTGTTGAGACAGGTTTGATACGGTTGTTTCCGGAATGGAGATTGGTTTTTCGGGGTTATCAGCCGTCAGATATTCAGTTGGAGTGGTGGGGGAGGGGGGATGTTTTTGTGTATATTGAACAGTGGGTTTATTTCCGGATTTATCCGTGGTTGTGACTGACATGTAGGCTTCCTGTGACTTCCGGGTGGGAGTGTCGGAGTGGTTGACAGCACCTGGTTTTATGGATTGCGCCAGGGTCAATTCAGTTGGCGGTTGGGATGGGGGAGTGGTTGCCCTTTCGGATTGATGGTACCACCAATCGGCCAGTATGAGGCCCGGAATGAGCAGCAGGCTTAACCACCACCATGCGGCACGACGGCGTTTTTTTACGGGCATTTCGCGATCCAGCATGGCGCGCATTGCTTCCCAGCCTTTGTCAACGTTATTATTTTCCATTGTTTGAGTTGCTGTGTTTTGGTTTGGGCTTTTTCAGGTTCTACCTGCTGCTAATGCAAATGAGGGGTATTGGTATTGCAACAATTCCCGCAATTTTTGACGTGCGGTACTCAGGTGCCATTTTGAGGTGCCTTCACTCATTTGTAGGTTAGCGGCGATTTCAGCGTGGCTGTATCCTTCGATGGCATACAGCCGGAAAACTTCCTGAGAGATTGGGGGTAACGTACCCAGTACTCTTAAAATGTCTTCTTCATAAAAAGCTTCGTGTCCGCGCTCCGGGACACTTTGATCGTGATCTTCCAGGACGAGAAAATGCAGGTATCTTGAATTTTCCCGGTAATAATCGGCCATGCAATGGTAAACCAGCCTGCGCATCCAGCCTTCCAGACTTCCTTTATTGGCGTAAGTATGGACCTTTTTGAAGACCCGCATCATCCCGTTGTTTACAATTTCAATGGCGGTGTCTTCATCTTTGGTATACCTCCTCACCATGCGCAACATTTCCGGGAAATACCTACGGTAAAGTGCCTCCTGGGCACGCCGATCGTTGGCAGCGCAACCGACTACCAACTCCTGATCCGTGTATTGTTTTTTTCCGAATATGGCCACAATGCGTGGGGCGTAGATGTTATTGAATATGGGTTCGGGTTTGTGTTGGGATGGGGTTTGACATTTCCCGGAAGACGGGTAATTTGTCGAAAAAGGTTGGGTGGGGTTGCGACAAAAATACGATCTTTCGGTTATGAAATTATTTTGGTATACGTTCATCGGGGTTTGCCTGAGCCTGCCAAACGCCGGAGCCCAATCCAGTAAACTTTACGAAGATCAGCAAGTGTCGTCCATATACCTGGAGCTGCCTCCGGACTCTTTTCAATTGATCCTCTCACAATTGATCAATGATCGGTACCTGAGGGCCAGAATGATCTTTGATGATGGAGAACAACGGGATACTGTGGAGGAAGTGGGGCTCCGGTTGAGAGGCAATACGTCATTAGGCGCCGCAAAAAAATCGTTCAAAATCAGTATCAACGCCTTTGCGCCCGGCCGGGAGTATCAGGGCGTCAGAAAAATCAATCTTAGGGGGCAGCACAATGATCCTACCATGGTGCGCGAAAAGCTCTTTTATGAGGTTTGGAAAGATGCAGGTTTGAAAGAACGGCGTGCCTCCTTTGTGAAATTGTATATCAATCAACAATACAGAGGATTGTACACCAACATAGAAGAGCTGGATAAACAGTGGCTTGACCGGCATTATTCCGATAACGATGGCAATCTGTTCAAGTGCACCTGGCCTGCGGATCTGGTGTATCTGGGTGCTGATCAGTCCATTTATAAAGCCATCATGAACAACCCTGAGGAAAGGGCTTATGAGTTACAAACCAATGAGGCTGAAGATGATTATTCCCGCCTGGTTGCTCTGATCACTGCTCTGAACAAACCGGTAGATGCCTCTTTTGCGCAGGAAATAAGCCAGATACTCGATGTCAGCAGCGTGTTAAAGGCCTTTGCCGTCGATGTGGCCAGCGGTAACTGGGACGACTACTTTTACAACAAGAACAACTACTATTTGTACGACGACCCTTCTTCCGGCCGATTTGAATTTATTACCTACGATACCGATAATACGTTTGGGGTTGACTGGCTTGGTAAAGATTGGGCCAAGAGAAATTTGTCGGCCTGGTTACCCAACGAGCCAAGGCCCTTGGCAACAAAATTATTGGCCGTGCCGGCATTCAGGCAGGAGTACCTCAGGTATTTGGATACCCTGTCCAGATTCTTGGTGCATCCCGACACCATTTTTCCCAGAATAGACGCCCTGGAAGCCCTTATTACCCCGGCAGCTGAAGCAGACCCGTTTCGTACGCTTGATTATGGATACACCATTGCCGACTTTCACAACGGATTCGATCAAACCATTGACAATCATACACCATATGGCATAAAGCCTTTCCTGGCCACTCGTTATGAGTACACGAGGAACCAATTGGCTGGTGTATTGCCGGCCAATGAAGCAGTATTTCCGGAAATTTCGGTCCGGTTATATCCCAATCCGGCTTCCGAATTCCTCCGGCTTGAATGGGATGACCAGGAGATCAATGGCGATCACCTGGTGGAAATATACGGCAATACCGGCAGCCTGATGGCCCGGTTCATCTTACCCGGGACCACCAGGAGCTACAATATCCGGCTGGAATCCTATCCGGCCGGTTTTTATTATCTTAAACTACACGCTGCTATTGGCGTTACCTGGTGGCCCTTTCAAAAATGGGAGTGAGGATCAGCGCACTCTTGCAGCCATCAACAGGGATTTAACGCGTTTAGCAGCCTCTGCTCTGGTATCCGGATCGGCCAGTTTTTGGAGTCCAGCCCAGGAAGAGAAGCCGTATTCCTTGGCAACCATGGATTTGAATCCCTCCTCAACCGGATTGTTTTTAGCCACCGGAGCGCTGCTTTTTGCTACGCCTTTGGCTACCATAGCAGGCTTTTCAGCAGCCTTGTGCGTATTTCCGGAAAGGGTTGCCGTAGCCGTGGGTACTTCTTCCGGGAAATATTTTGCCAACTGGTAATCTGAAATCAATTTTTGCATGGTCCAGCCGTAGCGATAGCCCTTTACTGCGGTAGCCACAGGCTTCAGGCGCTCACCTGCGTGGCGGGCTGCATCCTGGTACAATTCATTCCGGGTGTATTCGCCCAGATAAGACTGAACCAGTACATGTGCGAGCAACACCTGGGGTTTCAGGTTGTACTCCTCGGCGGCATCGAGCACCTGGTTTTTCCATTCTTTCGATGCGTTCTGGATGAAATTTTTGTCTCCATAAAGCGCTTTGATCTGCTCTTCCTCTGAGACAGATTTATTGGCGGCAGGGCGAACAGCCTTGTCCTGACGGGCTGTGCCGGACGATGATTTGGAAGGACGATCTGAAATGGACATAGGTGCATCCGGAATTTCGGAAGAAGCGTTCAACTCTGTGAGGAAGCCCTCACGTGTGGCGCTTTTAAAGCCATCCTTTTTTCCACCGATAAAAATGAAGATCAAAGCGGCGGAGATGCAGGCCATGGAAACGAAACCGAAGAATTCGAAAAAGTTTTTCATGTGAAATGAAATTAAAAAAGTGAAGGGAAGTATGTAGTAAGAGAAAGAGGGGAGTTATTTCATAACTACCTCGTAATCAATTTGCCAGAGTTGGTAGGTTTCAATGATCAGGGTGAGTTTTTCTGCGTAAAACCGGGCAGTAGCATATCCGGATTGCTTCAGTCCAACGCACCATGCAGCATAGTACGGTACACGGTAGTGCCCGAAGATATCTTTCTTGAGATCATACATGCCGCCTACTTCATAAGCGGGGATCATCCAGCCATATCTTTGTTCCCGCAGTAGCAGCGAATGTCGGCGGAAGCTTTCTTTGGGGGAAGGGTACACTTCGAAGCGGTCCCAGGCATAATCGTCGTGCATTTGCATACAATCTATAGCCAGGGAATGGGCGTTGAAGTCCTGATCATTAATGACGCCGTCCTTTCTGAATCCGGGTCTTGCCCTGCATTTGATTCCAAAGTGATTGTTGCCCTGTGTAGCCAGGATGCTTTGCCCGGCATTGGTTTCCAGGATGCCCTGTGCCAGCGTCACTGAGGCCGGGATTTTACTGCGCCTCATTTCCTGTTCTGCCAGTTCCCGGTATTGTTCAACATAGTCCAGATACCTCAGCGCGTTGGTTTGGAATTTTCTGCCAAGTCTGGATCGAAGTTGTTCTTCCACTTTTGCCCTTTGCCACATGGTGTTTTTACGGCTATAGGAGGCCAGCGGCATTGACGTTAAGTTGGAATCTGCATAAAAATTCCGCAATTCTTCAGCAAAAACCGCGCCTGCAATGTCGGCGCCTGTTTTAAAGTCGGTGGATAGTTGCTGAAAAACGGGCAAATCGCTCAGGCCTGACAACCTGGCTTCTATTTCGTTTTGATACCTCAGTACCAGGTAGCAAGGGATTGCCACCACCAGCAGGGCAATGAAACTGCCCCTGCCGAAGGCTTGAAGACAGCCGCTGGAGGAATCGGAGGGAGGCTGCACAATTCAGTGTTTGGGATTCAACGGGGTCAGTACATATGGAGGAAGGGCGAGGCCCCTCCTGAACTATTCGTCCACTCTGAACTTGAATCCTACACCATGGATATTTTCCACTTTAATCCTTTCGTCAAGACTCAGGTATTTACGCAAACGGGAGATAAATACATCCAGACTTCTGCCAAGGAAGTAGTCGTCTTTTCCCCAAATGGTGATGAGGATAAAAGAGCGTTTTACCACCTGGTTGCGGTGCTCATTCAGCAACTTTAACAGGTCGGCTTCTTTTTGGGTAAGCGTTTCCGTGTAACCATCGGTGCTGAGGCTCAGGTTTTTATAGTCGAACTGGTAATTGCCAATGCTGACCGGTTTTCCGGGTTTCAAAATGACCGAGTACTTGGTGCGGCGCAGGAAAATATCAATTTTCAGCAATAGTTCTTCTATGCTGAAGGGTTTGGTCATATAGTCGTCTGCGCCGATGGTAAGGCCATGGATTTTGTCCTGTTTCATGCTTTTGGCCGTCAGGAAAATGATCGGCACATGATCGTCTATGGCGCGTATTTCCTGCGCGATGGTATAACCATCCACCTCAGGCAGCATGACGTCAAGGATACACAGATCGAATTTTTGGCCTGCGTGAATGATATCAAGTGCCTGTTTTCCGTCACTGCAGTAGGTTACATGATAACCGTGTAGTTCAAGGTTGTCGCGGGTCACGAAGCTCAGGCTTTCGTCATCTTCCACGTAGAGCAGGTTGGCTTTAGAATCGGTCATTTTTGAGTTTTTTTGATGAGCGTTAGCGGGGTAGGTATGGATAAATCAGGCGTAAAGCGGGAATTTTTTCATGTAGTCATTGACGGCACGACGAACCTTTGCCTGTACGGAGGCATCGGAGGCGTGTGTAATCACTTCATCGATCCATTCTACTACCTGACGGCAATCGTCTTCTTTAAAGCCTCTTGTCGTGATGGCGGCAGTGCCCACACGGATGCCGGAGGTGGTCATTGGGGGTTGCGGATCGAAGGGGATCATGTTTTTGTTCACCGTAATATCGGCCTCACCAAGCACATGATCGGCTAATTTGCCACTTACGCCCTTTCTGCGCAGGTCGAGCAGCATCAGATGGTTGTCGGTGCCGC
>JADZFI010000455.1 GCA_020850025.1 Saprospiraceae bacterium | reverse complement strand
TTGCGGGTCCTGTTGTATTCACCGATCAATCCACCGGCGAGGGTGGCGTGAATCAATGGCGGTGGAATTTTGGCATTCCGGGCGCCAATACAACGGAACAAAATCCGAGTTTTCAGTATTCAGCCCCCGGAAACTACCCCATTACCCTGAAAGTAGTGGACGGCAACCAGTGTTCTGATGATACCACGGCCGTCATAGCCTGGTATCCGGTTCCTCCGGTCATCATCATCAAACCCAGCAGTTATCTGGGCTGTGCCCCGGCAGATATTTTCTTTGATAACCTGTCAACACCCATTGACGACACTTATAAAATTGTATGGTACTTCGGAGACGGAGATTCGAGCAATAATGTTATCAGCCCAACTCATTTGTACGACCAACAAGGTGTATATGATGTAAGGGTGGAGATTACTTCACCGTTGGGATGCTACGTGGACGCGGATTTCCCGAATTTGATCCGGGTGGAGCCCTCCCCCACTGCTGCCTTTACCTGCGATCCTGAAACCGGCTTGTCCAACTTCAACAATACCGTCACATTCATAGACCAATCGCAAGGGGCGGCACATTGGAACTGGCAACTTGGGCCCAGATACACTACCATTGAACAGAATCCTACTTATTCCTTCACGGATACCGGAAAAGTGACCGTAAGGCTGATTGTAACACACCCCGCGGGTTGTAAGGATTCCATAACCAAGGAGCTTGACATCCGGCCTGAATTCAGCTGGTACATGCCCAATGCCTTCTCGCCTAATGGAGACGGCGTTAACGATGATTTCTTTGGCAAAGGCTACCTGAATGGCGTTACCAATTTCAATATGTCCATCTGGAATCGCTGGGGAGAACTGGTTTATTCTACCGACAGCCCTACCGACAAATGGAACGGAGAGAAAAACAATTCAGGTGGCTTGTCGCCTGATGGAGTGTATCTATACGTGGTCACCTTCACCGGTCCAAGGGGAGAATTCCAGGAATACAAAGGCTTTGCTACCCTGGTGCGATGACTTGAGTAACAAACTTTTTTCAGGTTTTTTGGAAAGGCAGAAAGGGATTTACACCTTTGTGCCTTTCTTTTTTTAATGTGGATTTTAATACCAAACAATTGCCTAACCACCTGTAAACTATGAGCATACATAAACTGAACCTTGCTATGGGCCTGCTGGTCTGTATCCTGCTGACTTCCTGTGTTAAGCAAAAGATTTACCGGGCAGAACTGGCTGCCCGATCTGCTGCTGAAGGACGAGAGAAAGTATTGGTACAGGAGATCCTGGAGCGCCGAAAAGAAACCGCACAACTGGTAAAAACCACCGAAAACCTGGCCCGCGACCTGGGGAAACAGGATGAAGAAATTGAAACACTGAAAGAGCAACTGGCCAATACCACCCAGTCAATGGGCGAATCTGCCAGCAAACTGGCAGGAGAAAAAGCGAACCTCGAAAAAACCCTTGCCAATACCAATCAAACCCTGGACCAACGCAATGGCGTAATTCGAAAGGTTAAATCGGTACAAGACAAACGGACCTCCATTTTGTCTGAACTGGAATCAGACCTGAAAAAATCATTTGGGGCCTTTACTGCTTCCGGGGTGACCACCACCATTGAGGGGGAATCTGTTCATCTGACACTGCCAGACGCTCTCCTGTTTGACGCATCCGGGGTGAATATCAGCGCAAAAGGAAAAGAATTGCTGCAGCCCTTGGCAGAATTCCTGGCGGCCCGGCCGGCGCTGCCCATTGAATTGGTGGCCTACACAGATAATGTGCTCCCTCCAAAAGACAAAACACTAAAGGATACCTGGGACTGGAGCCTGGTACGTGCCACCAATGTGGTTCGGCTTCTGATCCGCGATTTCAATGTCAATGCCAACCAGGTGACACCCGTCGGCAAAGGAGAATTTTACCCCCTGGCGTCAAACGAAACCCAGGAAGGACGGCAAAAAAATCGCAGAACAGTAGTGGTGTTTAAGCCGGTGCTGCCGGCTGTTCCACTGTCTGAGTGAAAGGTAAAGGAGTACATGAGTGTAGAAGGATGGCGCTGCTTCCGGGATACGTGAGTTGCCAGGCCGAATGCCTCCCCCTCTTCACTCATGTACTCATGTACTCTTCACTCATGTATTCAATGCTGGTTTTTCACAATCTTCAGCACTGACACTCCACGAGGGGTTTGAATTTGCAGGTAATAGGCGCCAGCCGCAACGGAGCTGAGATCCACCGGTATGTTGTTCTGGCCGGCCTGGATGGTCAATGGTTGCTTCGAAATCACTTGTCCGAGGGTATTGAGAATCGTAAGGGTAGCCTCTTCACCCAGAGGCGCCTCTATCGTCAGTTGTGATAATCCAGATGTTGGATTTGGCGCTACTGTCACCTCCCAGCCCAAAGATTCTAATGAAGTAGTACCTGAGATAATCACCGGAACGGAAATAACTGTTGATGCCGCACCACATTCATTGCTTGCAACGAGTGTCACCTCATAGATTCCGCTAGAGTCAACTTCAAATTGGTAAGGACTGAAATTAGCCCCTTGCGGAGCGCCAGCATTCAACCACCATAAAAAATTAAGAGCGCCTTGGGTGGTGTTGGTCACTTGGATAATGTTATCAAACACTTGTACCAGGAAACTGGGCTTCAACAGGCTGTCTGTTAAAACCAGTGTGGTAACATCCGGAATAGATGTTGTGCCCACTTCGTTGCTGATTTCAAGGCTGATTGTGTAAATACCAACTTGAGGGAATACAACGACTGGTTCCTTTTCAAATGATTCAGAAGGTACCCCTCCGGGGAAAATCCAGTGCCAGGTATCCACATGATCTTCCTGAATAACTTTGGCCTGTACGGTTAGCGGGGCACAGCCTTCTTCAGGTTCTACAAAAACAAAAGCCTGGGGCTCTGCTCCGAAAATTTGCACCTGCTGGTAGCTGGTGTCTACTCCACACTCATTAGAAGCAATCAGCCGCACCAGATAGGCGCCCGGATTCTCGTATTCATGGAAAATTGGCAGCGTAAAAGCCGATTGGCCGTCGCCAAAGTCAATTTGGAACTGTGTTGGCGCACCGGTAGAGGTATTTTGCAACGTCACTCCCCAGGAGCCCACGTTAGTGGCACTCAAACCTGCCACCGGAGGACCACTGCAAAGAAAACAGTCGATGCCTTCCGTATCGCAAAACATGACTTCAAAACCAAGAATAGCCCCGCCATCGTTCGACTGATTATCAAAAACCCGAAGGGTCCAATCGCCGGTTACGGTTCCTTCATTAAAATCCTCCAGGCAACCGGTAGCCGGATAGTAAATTCCGGAATAGGCGCCTGATTGTCCCCAGAGCTGGTTGCTGTTCCAAGTTGCAGAGAAGCCTGGATCAGGGCTGGCAGGGTACAGGCAGGGCGCGAAACCTATGTTCCATTTGGTATTGGCTGTAGAGCCAAAAAAGCCGTTAGGACCTACCAATTGCACTTTTTGTCCGGCAGGAGAGATCAGTTCCATGCTAAGATCGCCCAGATACTGGTGTTCAAACTCCACCCGAACCCCGCAAACACCCTGACTGGTGGTGGAAAGATCATTGTTGGCGGCAGAAACCACCGAAAAGTTGAAATCGCCGGTGAAAAAATCTTCAATAGTGCTGGGACAGTTGTTACAGCCACAAATGGCTTCCTCAGAATTGAATTCATCAGCGCCGGCATCGCGCAAACCCAGACGAATGTCACCGTCAAAGTCGTCATTCGGCAACCCGAAATCCTGAGGCAATAATTTATGTGCCGGAGAGTTTTCATCTGCCAGGTGGAAATCACGGCCTGCGAAGTTGACAAAACCGAGATCGCCGGGGGCTTTGAGGTTGAGGTTTTGAGTGAAATCAATCAACCCGGCAATTTGCAGGTAGCCCGTTGTATCTGAATTACCTTCCGAAATGAGGATGTTGCCCTCCAGGCGGAGAGGTCGCCAAAACTCCTTCAGATCTATGGGTGAACTTCCAAGGGTATGCAGGGTATTGTTTCGAATTGTTATACCACCAGCATCATATAGTCCTAGACTTCCTTTAACCGCCAGCGCGTTTCCTGCTATATCGTGAACGATATTATTGTAAATAGAAAGAATTTCACTGCCCGGAAATCCTGATGCATCATAATGAATACCATCGCCGGTACAATCGTGAATATGATTTTTTGACACCAGCGCTGAACTGGTTATCCAAAGTCCGGCGCCACAGTTGACGTTATTGGTTTCACAGGCGTTATCCAGAGCATGGTGCAAATGATTTGATTCAATTCGGGCATCTATGCCGTTCCAGACAATACAATGTTCCGATTCCTGGCCTGAACCTCCCAAAATGCCTGGATAGGACACTTCATTGCTTTTAACCAGCGCATCAAAGATTTTGGCATATCCAATGATTCCGGAACCTCCTGTCTTGGTAATTTTATTGTTTTGAACATCCAGCATCTGAATTTGGTCCAAATCATCCTCCCCGCTAAAAATCATTCCAACACCTGAACAACCATCCAGATTACATCCACTAACCCTCAAGGACAATAAACTTTTAGCGTAAATACCGTATCCCGAAACGGATTCATCCGGTTGTCCAACAATATTAGAGAGCTGGTTATCCACCAGGAGTGCTTCACTTACACTCAGAGAACCCTGACAATAAATACCGGAGCCTGCATTTGTAATCCGACAACCATTCGCTTCGGCAACCTCCACAGTGTTGAATAGGATGGCCGTACCTGAAATATTGGTAAAATTACAGCCCAGTACAATCAGTGCTCCAAATTCACCCACAACGCCATTGCCGATAATATTAGTGATAGTATCGTTTGTCAGGTAGACCTCTGAAAGAGAGCATAAAACTGCCTCCCCCTGTATATTTTCAAAAACGCAATCAGCCACCAGAACACCGGAGCCCTCAATGGTAAGGGCGGGACCATTTATTCCAATAAATCGGCAATTCTTGAAAGTGACAAAATCAGGGGCGAAGGAAATAACTACCGGATCGGTGAAGGTGGTGTCCTGGTAGGTTTGGGCATGATTAAAGGCGAGGCATTGTAGCCACGCGAAGGCGGTAAACAGGATTTGTTTCATAAAAAATCGAGTAGTGAGATTAGTTTGGGCAGGATCAGCAAATCCATTGCCAGTGTGGCGCAAATGTCGCCATTCTGCCCGAACTGTCACTACTTGATTTACTCACCCAGCACACCGGCGGCCCATTGCAGGCCGGCTTCGGTTTTTTGCAGCTCACTGATCAGCTTGAGGTATTTGAGCTGGGCATCCAGCCAGCGTTGTTCCCGGGTATTGACCAGAAACACGGAGCTTTCGCCAATGGCAAAGCGATCCAGCTCTGCATCCAGCAGGCGGCGATAGTTGGTAGCCATATCTCTGAAAAGCCCGGCCTGGATACGCAAATTCTCATAATCGTTGCCATATTGTTGCACTTTGGCGGCAACCGACTGTTGTTTCTGCTGTAATTCCAGGTCTGTCTGGGCAATTTTGATCTGGGTGATCTGCCAGTCGCCCCGAGCTTTGCGGTTCAGCAGTGGGTAGCTGAACTGGACGCCCCATTTTACGTCGTTGGCCAAAACGGCCGGCCCTTCAGCGGTGGCAGTGGGGAAAAAGGTCCAGCCATTTCCCAGCAAGTTGTAGCTCAAATCCAGAATGGGCTTCCTTTTTTCATGTTTGAGCTTGCGTTCCACCGCCAGCTGGCGTAGTTTAACCCTGTATTGTTGCAAATCGGGGTGGCTCGACATGGCTATTGGCAACATGGAGGAGGCATTCAAGCCCGTAGCGACTTCCCAAGGCAGACCAAACAAGGCTGGCGCTGAAGACAAATTTTCTACTCCGGCTTGCTGACCCTGATCTGTCCATAAAAAGATGGCCAGCGCAAGGGCAGCATTCCGTGAATCTACCTGGGCAAACTGCAAGTCTACCTGCCGGGTCTGTACCTGTATGAATGTTTCCAGCGTATCAACTGCTGAACGTTCGCCCTGGAAAAAACTTTGCCGGAGCGCTTCGTGCCTGATTTGCGCCTGTTTGAGTGCGTCGGAAACAATGGCTACCGCATTTTCAGCGTAATTCCAGGTCCAGTACGCCTTGGCAGCCTCAAACATCACCGTGTTTCGTGCGGCCAGTCGCTCAGCCTCGCCCATTTGCAAGCCGGCTTTTGCCATTTCCAGCCCTGCCCGACGCTCATCAAACATCAAGCCCTGGCCCAGGGTCCAGTTCAGTCCGAACAGGGCCTGACCTTCGTCGGGCAGCTGGGTTTCGGAGTTTAAAAAATTGCCGCTCGCGAGATTGTAGCTGCCTTTGAGTTCAATACCGGCCCAGGTGGGGTATTTTAACCCTGCTTCTGTGTACTGGAAATAGGTTTTGCCGTTGAAGGTTTTACCGGTTTGCTCGGCATAGATTTTGGGATCAAAACCGCCCTTAGCGCGCAGCAGAGCTGCACGAGCCTGATCCCGGTTCATATCGGCCTGACGGATAAGCGGATGGTGATCCAGAACTTGTTGTCTGAAATTGGCGTATTCCAGTGTCTGGGCAGAGAGCCTGCTCATCCAAACGGCGAACAACTGCCAGAATAGAAGGAGCAGAAACCTGCAGCAAATCAGCTTGTATTTCAGGATTTTCTTCACTTTTTACCCTCCTTTTCCTTGGAGGCTCCTCCACCCGGAAGCCCCTGATAGAGGTCGGGAGGGAAGCCGTTAATGATCCGCCACAATTCGTACCATACCGGAACATTGTTGAGCAATGCAATCCCTTTCGCACCACCGCCCGGCAGAAGAGCATCCGGCCATGGGTAGTCGTTGGGGTCAGGGGCAATCAATACCCTGAATTTTCCATTTGAACTGATATTCCGGTCTATAGCAACCACCTTACCACCGAAGGTACCTAAAGAAACACCGGGCCAGCCGCTAAAGAAAAAGGCCGGCCAACCGTCGAACAAAAACCTCACCTTGCTGCCAAGTTGAATCAAAGGCAGATCGAGCGGCTTTACATACATTTCTACTGCCAATTGGTAGTCAGCTGGCTGAATGCTCACCAGAGGCTCGCCTTCTTTGATTATTTCACCGATACCTGGCTTAATGGCCTGCACGATGAAACCGTCTTGTGGCGCCAAAATGTAGTAGAAGTTTTGACGACGGGCATAATTCTCCAGCTCTATCTGAAGTTTGCTCACGGATGCTTCTGCATCAAAACGATCACTGAGGGTACTGAAACGATCGCTCTCCGCCTTGGCGATTTTGTTGGCGGTTTCGTTTTGCACCAGGCGAAGTTCGGTCTGATAAATAGCCAGATCGTTTTTACTGGATGCCAGTTGGTTCTGTGCTGCAATGCGCTTGGTTTCAGCATCCTGCAATTTCAGGCGGCGTTCTTCAAACTTGGTCAGTGGCTCAAGGCCTTTATCATACAATGCTTTTATGCCTTCAAATTGTCGCCGGGCCACTTGCAAATCAATGTCGGCCTGCGCCACTTTGATGCTGTCGCTTTCAATTTTCAGTCTTGCCTGTTCTATTTTATTTCTGATCTGTGCGGTTTTACTCTCCAGTTCCTTTCGCATAGCAGCCATTTGATCCAGAAGTGCCTCGGCTTTCTGGCCATAGGAAGAAATAGAGCCTCTTTTGGCCACAACCTGGTCTCCTACACGAGCCACTAATTCCGGATCGAAATAATCTGCTTTCACCTCAGACAGGAAGACCAGGGTATCGCCACGTTTCACTGCCTGCCCTTCCGCCACGTACCAACGTTCTATCCGCCCAGCAATGGTGGCGTGAACGGTTTGCGGACGTTGCTCAGGCCGCAAGGTGGTTACCCGACCATCCGCGCGTACGTTCTGGGTCCAGGGTAAAAACATGAACAACAAAAAAATGACCACAACAACCCCCATCAGACGTCTGAACGTCCAATGCCATGATGGAAGCCGGGTACGACTGGAGACCTTTAGATTTTCCGGAAAAGCAGAGGCCGGCAGGTTATTTTTGGATATATTGAGCATTTCGTTTTCAATTTAGGTGTTACACGAGATTGGAGCGGAAAACCTTTTCGAAGTCTTTGGTCCTTTGCACCTCCTCAAAACTTCCTTCAAAAATAATCTCGCCCTCTTTCAGCATAATCACCCGGTCGCAAACAGCGGCCATTACCGGGTCTTCTGTGACACAGATGAATGTCCAGTTATTTTCCTTACCGGTCAGATACTGGGCAATGTTGATACGGTCTTTAAAGTTCAAATTGGAGAGCGGCTCCTCCATGACCAACATATTCGGACGAGCCACCACGGCCCGTGCAACCAACAATTTGGTCACCGTACTTCTCGGGATATTGATTCCACCAGGCAATAGTTCCGAATCAAGCCCAAGCGGACTTTCCCGCACAAATTCATTCAGGCCAAGTTTATTGATCGTTTCAAGAACCCGGGAAAGCTCTATTTTTTTGTTGCCAAGGGTAATATTTTCCATAATGGAACCCTTGAAGATATCCTCCTGAGAAGAAAGGTCGCCAATATGTTCCCGCAAGCTGCGCAAGTCCAGACTTTGTTTGGGCAGACCGTTAAACAATAACGATCCGGTGAAATCTCGCCTCACCACTGACAAGATTTGCATCAGTGTACTCTTGCCTGATCCATTATAGCCAACAACAGCCACCTTTTCGCCCGGACTGATTTTCAGGTTGATGTTTTTCAGAACCTTGCTTTCGCCGTCGGCATATTGGTAATCCAGATTTCGCACCTCCACTTCGAGTGGCTGAGAGGATGAGCAAAATTCCTCTACCCGGATACCACCTTCACGCTCCAGTGGCAAGTCTGCTACCTGCCCCAGCTTTTCGGTTGCCGTGAGTACATCATAGCCTGTTTCATGCAGAATAATGAGTTTGTCTACGGAATCTATGACAAACAATATAAGGATTTCAGCGGCTACAAATTGACCGATGTTCAACTGGTTTTGCATCACCAGAATACTCCCCAACACCAAAAAACTGCCCAAAGTGAGTACCCGGAATACCGTGCTGCTGATGAATTTAACCATCAAAACACGCCAGTGTTTGGCTCTTGCTTCCAGATAGTGAACTGTAATATCATCAGCTCGACGAATTGGGAAGTCGTTCTCGCCTGCCAACTTGAAAGTGGTGGCTACCCTCGCCATTTCTTCCAGCCAAAAAACCAGTTTGTACTTATATTTCGACTCTTCCAGACTGGTTTTTATGCCCAGCGGGGCAATCCAGTAAAAAAGCACAAAGAGGACGCCCAGAAGGAGCACTGAGAAGAACAAAAAAGAAGCGTGATAAACAGATAGCAACAATAAGCTGAATATGATCTGCAGTACAGCCGTTATCCCGTCTATCATTATTTTAGGCAACCCTTTTTGAAGCGACATCGTATCAAAAAAGCGGTTCACCAATTCGGGGAGGTGCTCCTTGCGAAGCATTTCCAGATTCAGCCTGGGTATACGTAGAGCAAAGTCAAATGCAGATTCGGTAAAAATCCGGCGTTGTATATACTCCATCACGGATAGCTGCATGATCCTGAGTACTCCGGTTAAAGCAGCGCCAACCAGCACAAACAATACCAATACACCCCAAGAGGCATTGATCCCACCACCTGCTATTTGCCCGATAATGGCTTGAATACCAAGAGGAAGAGAAAGATTTATCAACCCTGCAACCAGGGCATACAGAAATATGTAACGGATCTCTTTTCGGTACTGGCCCAGAAGCCGTACAATGCGTTGTTGAGGAGTGAGAGTGGTATTTTCAAGTGTTGCCATAGGAATGAATCACCCCCGAAACACGAGGGGAGACAGATTGTTCAAATAGCTTAACTATCGCTTATAATAGTTCAACTATTTATTTGGCATTGATTCCTTTTCGATCTCTGAATGGATTAGGTTGATCAATTAATTTGCCGGTATTTCAGTGCAAAAAAACGCAAAATATGGTAATTTTTATCCTGATCTAGATTCCTTTGACTACTGACCTTAACTTTGTCGGCTAAAAACTACGATTTGTGACTTTACAAGAAAGAGTTGCGCTCCTGGCTGAATTAGGTAATTACCTAAAAACGGGCGGCGATGAAGACCTGGACAGGGCTATTCACCAAAGTTATCTGGAAAACAAATGGTTCACTGAGGAAAATGTGCGTCATGCACTAACAAGCATAGCCAACAGTTTTCTGGATGAGCACCACCTGATGGACTGGCTGCAAAACGGCGCCTGGTGGAGTCGGCAGCCCAATCCAGCCCGTGATATTCCACCATTGTCTAAAACCATCGGTATCATAATGGCCGGCAACCTGCCCCTTGTCGGGTTTCAGGATTGGCTTTGTGTGTTCGCCATGGGCTACCGGGCACGGGTTAAACTCAGCGACAAAGACAAACGTCTTTTACCCGTTCTGATCAAGAAAATGGGCGAATGGCGCCATGAATCCTGGGCATTCACCGAGTTTGTCACAGAAGGGGAACCACTCAAAGGATTTGATGCCGTTATTGCCACCGGCAGCAACAACACTGCCCGGTATTTTGAACAGTATTTCGGCAAATACCCGCATATCATACGCAAAAACCGAAACTCCGTGGCCATTCTTAACGGACTGGAAACCAGGGAAGACCTTATGGCGCTTGGGCGCGACATCTTCCAGTACTTCGGTTTGGGTTGTCGGAATGTGAGTAAATTGTACGTGCCACACGGCTATCATTTCGATTTTTTGCTGGAAACGCTTCATGAGTATCGGGAAATTGTTCACCACGACAAGTACAAGAACAATTTTGATTACAACTTCACGCTGTTGATCCTCAATAAGGTGCCCCACCTAAATAATGGATGCCTGCTGCTGACAGAAAACCCATCTCTGCAGGCCCGGATTGCTTCGGCACATTATGAGTATTACGACGACGTAAGGGAACTGGATGAGCTGCTGGCGGCCAGGAAAGAGGAAATCCAATGTGTGGTGGGGAACACCCAGGTAAAGAGTTTTCCTCTCATCCCATTCGGAAAAAGTCAGGAACCCGGCTTGTCCGATTACCCGGATGGCGTGGATGTTATGGAGTTCCTGGCAGGGCTTAGTTCGTAAGTCTTTTCCAGGCCTGCGGCAAGTATTCGGTAATATCTCCGGCGATCATACCGGCAGCTCCTTTTTCAGCAGCAGCAAGGTCGCCGGCCAATCCATGCAAAAAGACGCCCAATACGGAGGCATTAGCGGGAGTATATCCTTGTGCGAGCAACCCTGTTAGTATGCCCGTTAGTACATCCCCGGAACCGCCGGTTGCCATACCGGGATTTCCTGTGCTGTTGAACCAGCAATCGCCGCCAGGAAGTGCCGTTATACTGTGAGCGCCTTTCAGAACAATGATCACCCGGTGTTCCATGGCTTTTTGGCGCAGCAATTCCAACCGCTGAAAATCGTCAGACGTTTGGCCAAAAAGCCTTTGAAATTCCTTTGGGTGTGGGGTAAGAATCGTGTTTTCCGGCACAAATGCCCACCATTCCGGGTTTTCCGACAGTAAATTCAGCGCATCCGCATCCAGTACCAAAGGAATTTGGCAAGCCTGCAATACGCCCAGCAGGGCCAGTGCGCTCTCCGGCTGACACCCAATACCGGGACCGATACCCAGGGCAGCATACTGAAGCAAATCAGGTGCTTCCGACCAAAATTTGGCACGTTTATCGGGGCTGAACATAGCTTCAGGCACGGCAGTTTGCAGCACCAGATTGCCGCAACGCGGACTGTGTACACTCAGCAAGCCAACACCCGAGCGCAAGCAGGCGCGGGCACTCAGCACCGCCGCACCCATTTTGCCGTAGCTGCCAGCAATGAGCAAAGCATGGCCGAAGGTGCCTTTGTGGGCAAATTTGGGCCTGGATTTGATCATTTTTCCCGCCTCTTCGAGCGTCAGGAATACATCCCTGGATTTGGCAACCTGCTCAAAATTCGGCAACAAACCAATGCTCCTGAAGGACCACTCTCCCACCCTTTCGGCATTTTCAGGGAAGAAAAATGCCCTCTTAGGCCTTTCAAATGAAAAGGTGCGCTCAGCATGAATAACAGCGCTATCCGGCGCTGTGTGCTGATCTGCCAGCAAGCCGCTTGGCAAATCAATGGATAATACCTCATTCGGGAGCGCATTGATCAGTTGGACCATTTCTGCCCAATCGCCCTCCAATGCACGATTCAGGCCTGATCCGAAAAGCGCATCTACGATTAGGGCATCCGGAGCAACAAAATCAAGATCACCCGGCCGGCTCCTAAAGATGGTTTCCACCTGCCCATTGGCAGGCAATAAAGCCATTTGCCGGTCAAAATCCTCGCTGTGCTTCCCGGAGAAGTCGCATACCAGTACCTTCGCATCGTAATCCTCCCAGTTCAGGTGCCTGGCCAAAGCTAACCCGTCGCCGCCATTATTGCCGGTACCACAAAGTATCCAAACGGTCCGGGTACGCAGTGGGTAGATTTGCAGAAACCAGTCGAGCAGCACCTGCACAGCCCGGTTCATCAATTCAAAAGAAGAGATCGGTTCGTGGGCAATGGTGTAAGCATCCCATTCGCGGGTTTGGGTGGTGGTGTAAATTTTCATAGATAACAGTGCTTTTCAAAAGGATTATCCGACATGCAAGATACGTTTTTCAAGGGATTAAAGGTAGTGGAATTTGCCAGTGTGCTTGCAGGGCCTGCGGTAGGGATGTTTTTTGCCGAACTGGGAGCCGAAGTAATCAAAATTGAGAACAAAACCACCGGCGGGGATGTCACCCGGGCCTGGAAACAATCCTCGGAATCGCCTGATTCTCCTATTTCTGCCTATTGGTGCAGTGTTAATTGGGGTAAAAAACACCTGTTTCTCGATCTCACAAAAGCTGAAGATCATGCCCTGGCTACCCGATTGGCAGTTGAAGCCGATGTGGTCATTTCCAATTTCAAGCCTTCCTCGGCAAAGCGTATGCAACTGGATCCGGAAACTATGCACCGTTTGAATCCTGACCTTATCTATGCTCAGCTTAATGCCTTTGCCGATCCGGAAGATGAAAGTCCGGCATTTGATGCGGTTTTACAGGCAGAAGCAGGGTTTATGTACATGAATGGAGAAGCCGACCGCCCTCCTGTGAAAATGCCGGTAGCGCTGATTGATATTTTGGCTGCCCATCAGTTGAAAGAGGCTATTTTGCTCGGTTTGTTGCAAAAAGCGCGCACCGGCAAAGGCTGCACGGTGTCTGCCTCTCTGAAGGAAACAGCCCTGGCCTCCCAGGCCAACCAGGCCTGCAATTACCTGATGAACGGGTTTGTTCCGCAGCGCATGGGCACCCGGCACCCTAACATTGCCCCCTATGGCGACACTTATGTGTGCGCCGACGAACAAATCCTGCTGCTGGCGGCAGGAACTGAGCGGCAATTTTCTCAACTTTGCCGGGCATTGGACCTGATGGAATTGCTGGAAAATCCTGATTATCAGACCAATAAGGCCCGGGTAATCAACCGGGAAGCATTGAATGTGCATCTTTCATCAGCGATCAGTCAATTTACCCTGGACGAAATAATGCACAACCTGCAGGAGGCCAAAGTACCAGCTGCCCGCATTCGGGATATGGCCTCGGTGTTTCAGTTGCCCGCTGCACAGTCCATGATTTTGGAAGAAACCCTGGAAAGCGGAGAAAAAACCCGAAGAATGAAAACCATTGCCTTTAAAATCAGTTAAGGGGAGCACACTCCTCATTGGAATATGGAAAAAGAACGCATACTGGATGCCATTAAAAACGTGAGCGACCCGCAAACCGGTCGGGATATTGTGAGCGCTGGCATGGTACAAGACCTTGATATTCAAGGCAATAATGTCAATTTTAAATTGGCGATTCCATCGCTGAACATGGCCGGCAAGGCAGAATTGAATTTTGCCTGCATTGGCGCCATTGCAGAGGTTTACCCTCAAGCCTCCGTGAATGCGCACTTTGTTGCGCGTGCCACCGATGGCATGCCTCCCCCCAGCGCCCTGCCACAAATTCGGCACGTTATTGCGGTAGGAAGCGGCAAAGGCGGCGTAGGCAAAAGCACGGTAGCGGTGAATCTGGCGCTTGGACTCAAAGCCATGGGCGCCCGTGTGGGCTTGCTGGATGCCGATGTGTACGGGCCGAGTATTCCAACTATGCTGGGACTGGTGGGCGAGCGCCCTAAAGTAAAAGACGTAACCGGAGTGCCCAAGAGGATCCCGCTGGATGGTCATGGAATTCCCTGCATCAGCATAGGGTTCATCATAGACCCTGAACAGGCGGTGGTTCTGCGCGGCCCCCGTTTGGGCGCCATCATCAAGCAATTCGTGAGCGATGTGTTGTGGCCTGAACTGGATTTTCTAATCGTGGACCTGCCTCCAGGCACCGGCGATGTGCAACTTACCCTGGTGCAGACGGTACCCATTACCGGCGCCGTATTGGTTACAACCCCGCAGGAGGTGGCCATTGCTGATGCCATCAAGGCCATGAATATGTTTATGCTGCCACAAATCGGCGTACCCATCCTGGGTGTGGTGGAAAACATGTCGTGGTTTACCCCGGCAGAACTGCCTGAGAATAAATACTACATTTTCGGTCAGGGCGGCGGCAAGCGCCTGGCCAAAGAAAGTAATTCCGTGTTACTGGGTCAAATCCCTCTGGTACAAAGCGTACGGGAAGGTGGCGACGAAGGTCATCCGGCCATTCTGCAGGAGAACCGTCAGGTATCGGACGCATTTATGGAGGTAGCCAAGAATGTTTTGCGCCAGGTTGGAGCACTGGTGGGGTAAAGATATGAACACACTTTTTTTGGACCGGGACGGCGTCATCAACCACCGAATTCCGGGCGATTATGTAAGAACCCCGGAAACCTTCCTTCCAATGGAAGGCCTCGGCGAAGCTATGAAACTGCTTTCCGGCAAGTTTGACCGCATTTTTGTGGTAACCAACCAGGCAGGCATAGGCAAAGGTTTGATGACGGAGATGGATCTTCACTCCATTCATCGCCACATGCTGGACATCATGGAAGTTGCCGGCGGGAGAGTAGACCGGGTGTACCATTGTCCACATCGCTCGGAATTGGGTTGTACCTGCCGGAAGCCCGCCACCGGAATGGCCTGGCTGGCCCTGGCTGATTTCCCCGATATTGACTTCGAAAATGCCTGGATGGTGGGTGATTCCGTTTCCGATATGCAATTTGCGGAAACTTTAGGTGTGAAATCTGTGCTGATTCGGGGAAAAGTAGAAGAAGTGGATCGGCTTTCCCGACAAAAGACAGACTATCAATTTGACTCCCTGCTGGAGTTTGCCCGGTGGGTCGCTTGTTAAAATTTTTCCTGCCGGAAATAATACCGTGGCAAATACCATTTAGTGCGTATTGATATCAAACCAGAGAAAAAAGCTCTGGCCCTGCCGATTACATTTTCCGAAGTATTTCGTTTCAAAAGCTCATCCGTCGTTGTGCGCACAGCGTAACGGAGTTCATCCATTTTTTCATTACTAAACATTTTCCCGACATGACAAATCTGTTGTTCAATCGGGCAGCCCGTGTATTGGGTTGCCTGGGCGGAGCCTTGCTCTTTTCGATGCCCCTTGTTGCTCAAGACCCTGAAGCCGCAGAAGCCCTGCCTCCCCTCGACGATATTACGGAGCGTGAAGTTGTGCGCGAGCGGCAAACGCTGGCCTATCAACCCATACGGGAGGCGGATATTTTATGGGAGAAACGCATTTGGCGTGTAATTGACGTAAGGGAAAAGATGAATCTTCCCTTTGCAGCGCCGGAATCGCCACTTTTCAAAGTACTATCTGATGCCATCCTGGCAGGTGATCTGCCTGCCTACAGTACTCAGGATGATAAATTTACCAAACGACTTTCCCCTGCCGATGTACGCAGTTTACTGTTCAAAAAGGATACGGTTTTGGTGTTCGACGACCCGGAAAATGCGGATGAGGAGCTGAGAGTGGTAGAAAATGAAACCAACTGGGAAGATATCAAGCGTTTCCGAATCAAGGAATCCTGGTTTTTTGACGCCAAAACCAGCACGCTCAGACATCGTATCCTGGGTATTGCTCCCGTCATTGATGTACGCGATGAGGAAGGCAATTTCAGATATGAAATGCC
Organism: Saprospiraceae bacterium; assembly: GCA_020850025.1. Taxonomy (GTDB): domain Bacteria; phylum Bacteroidota; class Bacteroidia; order Chitinophagales; family Saprospiraceae; genus M3007. The sequence continues at coordinate 336 of JADZFI010000455.1, read as the reverse complement.
ACTTTTCTGGATTTACTATCCCGGTGCGCGAGAGTACCTGGCCCAGCATAAAGCCATTACTCACGGTGAAAACTGGTCGGCCACCACCACCTGGGAGGACATTTTTGAGAAACGGTATTTTGCTTCCTACATCACCAAAGAGAACAATGTTCAGGACCTGCGTCTGCAGGACATGTACTCCGGAGTGGACCTGTTAATGGAATCCGACAGGATCAAGAACGAGTTATTCAACCGGGAGCACGACCACTGGAGTTTTTAAGGCGCAAAGCTGGTGGCACGAAGAGGGTGTCTCATAAGTAAATTTTACCGCAGAGTCGGAGAGACGCTGAGGTGTAT
>JADZFI010000454.1 GCA_020850025.1 Saprospiraceae bacterium | reverse complement strand
CGCATGGAAAGTGGCGAAGAAACCGTCATTACCATCAAAAACCTGAATGTGGGCCTCAGCCCAAGCCCGGATGCCCTGGGTACGCTTACCACCGATTCCCCCTGGCTGACCATCAGCGGCCCGGTGACCCTGGGACCCATTGATGCCGTTACGGGTACCGCCGATGCTACTTTCCAGGTAACGGTTTCGCCGGACGCGCCACAGGTGGCCCTGGCCAATTTTGAATACGTAGTGGAAGCCGGCAACTATTCCGCCCAGCAAAGCTTCGGCCCCTATACCATCAACCCGATCCTGGAAACCTATGAAGGCCAGACCTATGCCGATTTCCCCTGGGACATGGACGGCAACAAACCCTGGTTCATTACTCCCAGCTCAGCCTATACCGGTAACTATTCCTCCCGTTCGGGCATCATTACCCACAACCAGCAATCGGTGATGAACCTTACCCTCGATTTTACAGCCCCCGGAACCGTGACCTTTGCTCGCCGGGTGGGCAGTGAGCAGGATTATGACTTCCTGCGTTTTATGGTGGATAATGTAGAGGTGGATGCCTGGAGCGGTGTGGTGCCTTGGGGTGAAGTGAGTTATCCACTTACTGCCGGCGTACACAAGCTTTCCTGGATCTATCAAAAAGACGATCTGGCCAGTGCCAATGGCGACCGCGCCTGGGTAGACGACGTGTCTCTGCCGCCACACCAGGTGCTGGTAGGCACCAACAACCCGACACAAGCCGACTACCAAACCAGCCTCTCCCCAAACCCTACCACCGCTAAAACCTGGCTGCAGTGGGAAATAGGACAGGCACAACAAATGGACATCATCGTACTGGATGCACTCGGACATCAGGTGCTCAACCTGGCCTCCGAAGGACTGCTCCAGCCCGGACTCCACAGCCGCACCCTCGACTTCCAAAACCTCAGCGCCGGACTCTACTTCGTGCAACTGCGCGGCGAAGAAGGCCTCCAGGTGAAGAAGGTGGTGAAACAGTAGACTTTTGGACGATGGACTGTTGGACAATGGACGTTGGACTTGGGCTCGGGGTAATGGATCATTTTCATTTAATCGAGCCCAAGTCCATCGTCCATTGTCCATTGTCCAACAGACCATCGTCCATTGTCCAACAGTCCATCGTCTAAAACCCGTATCTTGCCCCCCATGAGTACTCCACAGGATTTTTTTGCAACGAATACGGCAGCAGATGCCAAACAGGTAAAAATTACCGACGAAGCGGAGGCCTGTGCCTCCGTGATGTTTGCCTGTCGCCGGGCAGATGAAATTAATGGCCCCGGCGGTACGGCCGCTTTGATGACGACCTTGAAAAGCCGCAACATCTTCATCGGTTCCGATCCGGAGGTGCTGGTGGAAGCGGCCACCCGGTACTTTGAGCAGGCTGGTAGTTCTGCGGCCCTCATTGATGCTGCCATGGGCGCTATCCGCGAGCAGACCCGCTTGCCGCTATTCTATCATTGCCTCGACATGATGCTGGCCGACGGCGTGGTAACCCCCCAGGAGCACAAGATATTCCTGTATCTGAAGGGCAAATTCCGGGTAGATGACGATGTGGCCTTTAACGCGCTGGACGTGTTGGTGGTCAAAAATCAACTCTGATATGTGCGGTCGCTATTCCTTTGTCCCGAAGGCAAAACAGCAAAAAGCGCTGGCAGAGCTGGTGCAACTCCCCGCAGAACTGCCGCTGAGCTATAACATCGCACCAACCCATGAGGCGCTGGTCATTGCCGATGATCATCCCGATCAACTGCAACGCATGGAGTGGGGGCTCGTGCCGCACTGGAGTGCCGACGGCAAAAACAGCGGCAAACTCATCAACGCACGCGCGGAAGGCATTGAAGAAAAACCCTCTTTCCGGGAATCCATCCACCGCAGGCATTGCCTGGTTCCTGCCGACAGCTTCTACGAATGGCGCAAACAAGGCGCCCGCAAGATCCCGTACCGCATTTTCCGTAAAGACGAACAACTTCTCTTCCTCGCCGGTATCTGGGACGAATGGAACCAGGGCGGCCAAACCAAACGCACCTTTTCCATCATTACCACCACGCCCAACCGCGAAATGGCCGGGCTGCACGACCGCATGCCGGTCATCTTCTCCACCCCCGACGAGTGCCGCCGCTGGCTCTCCCACAGCCCACTGGAAGAAAGTCTTCAACTGCTCCACCCGCCCCCGGACGATCTGCTCAGTATGTACCGTATATCCGAAAAACTCAACAAGCCCGGCTATGATGCCCCGGATCTGCAGGATGAACAGCCGGAAGAATGGACGCTGTTTTGAGTACATGAATGAGTACATGAGTGAAGAGTACATGAGTACATGAGTGTAGAGGGAGAGGCGCTACCTCTGGCATCCGAGAATAACCAAGCTGAATTTCCCCCTCATCACTCATGTACTCACTTCCCTCCCTTCCGTACCGCCTGCTTCCCAAACCGGTTCCGGATCTTATCCATGGCTTCGAGCAGACGCGCCTCCTTTTCTGTGTTGTCGAACAGATTGAGTTGGCTGGATCCCTGCACCAGTTCGCTGAAACGCACCCCCAGCAGCCGGATGGCCTGCCGGCGTTCGTATAGTTGTTCAAACAATTGCAATACCTTCGATTCCAGCAAGCTGTCCTGAGCGGTGTAAGGAATTTTGGCCTGTTTGGTAAAGGTGTTGAAATCGGCGTAGCGGAGCTTGACCGTTACACAGGCCGTGAGTTTGCCCAGGGCACGCAGCTGGGAGGCCAATTGAGCGGTTTGTCGGCGCAGTTCATCCTGCAAAAAACGCATATCAATGGTGTCGGCATGGAAGGTGCGTTCGGTTGAAATGGAATCCTGCTCGCGGTAGGGCACTACCGGACTGTCGTCTTCCCCGTTGGCCTTTTTCCACATAATGAGGCCGTTTTTGCCAAACTCCCTTTGCAACAAACGCGGCGGAATCTCGCTCAATATCCCGCAGGTGCGCACGCCCATGAGCGAGAGCCGTCGTTCCGTTTCCCGTCCGATGAAAGGAATGCGTCCCACCGGCAAAGGGGATAAAAACGCTTTTTCCGTGCCGGCTTCTATCAGTTTAGCCCCATTGGGCTTTACCTCCCCCGTGCCTACTTTCGACACGGTTTTATTCACCGAAAGCCCGAGCGATAACGGCAGGCCCGTTTCCCGCAGAATCCGATCGCGCAACTCCCGGCTCCATTTCCAGCACCCTATGTAGCGATCCATGCCCGTCAGATCGAGATAAAACTCATCTATGGAAGCCTGCTCGTATAAAGGCGCCTGATCTTCAATCACCTCCCGCACCAGGCCGGAATATTTGGAATAGGTTTCCATGTCGCCCCGCAGCACCAGGGCATCCGGGCACAATTGCAGCGCCTGCCGCATCGGCATGGCTGAACGCACCCCGAAAGCCCGGGCTTCGTAACTGCACGATGCCACCACGCCCCGGTTGCTGCTGCCACCAATGATCAGCGGTTTGCCCCGCAAGGCATCGTTGCGCAATTGTTCCACCGCCACAAAAAAGGCGTCGAGATCGAGGTGTAGGATAGAGCGCATAGGGGGAGGGTTTGAGTAGGGGCGACCCTTTTGGTAGCCCGTGATGGGTTTGAAGGGTTTGAGGGGTTTGAGGGGTTTGATGTACCGGCGGGTTTAGCCGCCGATGTTTGAAGGGCATCCACACCGTCCACCGTAAGCCGTCTACCGTCCACCGTCTACCGTCGTTACATACGCCAACCGTTCCATACCGTGCACTTCCAGGCTCACAAACCCGAACTCGCTGGTCAGTCGGCCCCGGATGCGGTAAATGCCACGGCCGCGGAAGGGTGTTTTGCGCACCTGATCCGGAAAATGCACGGTATCGAAAAATTGCCCCTCCCGGTCTATCCAGGTGCCGAATTTCATGAGTTCGCCCTTTACCGTGCGGGTATCCTTGCGGCACACATAGTAGCCGGTCATGGTCACCAGTTCATGGATGTGTTTGTCCATTTCGCGCGCCATAAGTCCGGGATTTCCGGCTTTTGCACTTTCCTCCAGCAACTCAAACGGAGCGCAAAGCGGAAAGCCCAGCAGGTCCATTTCCTCAAAAGCCTGGTCGTAAGGACCCTCTTCCAGCACCGGAAGCCGGTAGGTATCGGCCTCGTCGGCAAACAACAGCTGGGCGCCCATGCCGCTTTCCGGCGTGAGCACCCGACTTTTTTCCCAGAACAGTTCGCTTTTTTTCATACCCGTAAACCGAAATGCCCCGATGCGGATCAGCAGATCCAGTTGCGAGGGCGCCACATGTACCCTGCGTACAAAGTTTTCCATAGATTTGAACGGTCCCATGGTTTGTTGATGTTCAATGTTTTGTATCAAGTCTGATTCCAGTCCGCGCACATGCGTGAGACCGAGGTACACGTCCTGGCCTTCGATGCGGGTGAGTCGTTTGCTCCGGTTCACGCAGGGCGCATGGATGCGCGCGCCGCACATGCGCGCCTCATGCACGTAAAACTCCGTGCTGTAAAACCCGCCGAAATTGTTGATCACGGCCACCATGAACTCTAGCGGGAAATAGGTTTTCAGATACAGGCTCTGAAATGATTCCACCGCAAAACTGGCTGAGTGCGCCTTGCAGAAGGAATACCCGCCGAAACTCTCCAGTTGCCGCCACACTTCCCTGCTCAGCTCCTCCGGGTAGCGCCGGGCGGCACACTGATCGAAGTATTTCTGTTTCAGGCGCTCAAAAGCCTCCGAAGAGCGCTTTTTACCCGTCATCATGCGGCGCATCACATCCGCCTCGTCCAGTCCCAGTCCCGCAAAATGGTGCAGTATCTTCATCACATCCTCCTGGTACACCATTACCCCGAAGGTTTCCGACAAATGCTCTTTGAATACCGGATGCAGGTAGTCAAAACCGTTGGGCTGGTGAAACCGCTGGATATAGGCCCGCATCATGCCGGAACTGGCCACCCCCGGCCGGATGATACTGCTCGCCGCTACCAGATGTACGTAGTTGTCGCAGCGCAGCTTGCGCAACAAACCCCGCATGGCCGGACTCTCAATGTAAAAGCAGCCCATGCACCGACTGCTGCGCAACTGGGCCCGCACCCGATCATCGTTCTTGATGCGCTCCACATCATGCACATTCACGGCTTTGCCCTGATTCTCCCGCACAATGTCCACGCAATCCTTGATGTGCCCCAGGCCGCGCTGACTCAGGATATCGAACTTGTGGTACCCCCATTCCTCGGCGGCATACATGTCGAAATGCGTGATCGGAAAACCTTTCGGCATCATCTGCAGGGCCGTGGCTTCGCTCAGGGGTTTTTCGGAAATGATGATGCCGCCGGCGTGTATGGACAGGTAGTTGGGGAAATCCACCAGCATGTCCCCGTAGCGCAGAATGTGTTTGGCCCAGGGATGCAGGCCTTCCGGCAAAGCGGCAGTGGTGGCAGCAGCCGTGGCTGTAGAAGTGTCCCCGGCGCTTTCTTCGCCCTTCCGGCCGGTCCATTCCCAGCTGCCCGGCGTATGCTTGTGCCAATAATCCAGAATAGCCTCTATGTCGGCCGGCGTCAATCCGAAGACCTTGCCCAGCTCCCGGATCACGGCCGCATGCTGGAAGGTGCTGTAAGTGGCCAGCAATGCGGTGTGCTCCCGTCCGTAGCGCTTGAAGATGTAGTCGGTTACATCGTCGCGTTCGTCCCAGGAAAAATCAATGTCGAAATCCGGCGGCGAGCTCCGCTGCGGATTGATGAACCGCTCGAAGTACAGGTCCAGCTCCAGGGGTTCCACATCGGTAATATAAAGGCAGTAGGCCACAATGGAGTTGGCGCCGCTTCCGCGCCCTACATGGTGGTATCCGGCCGACTCGGCGTAGCGTATGATGTCCCAGGTAATGAGAAAATACGTGGCGAAATCCATTTCCGCGATCATTTTCAGCTCCTTGCGCACGCGCTCCTACGCGCGCTTGTGCCCGGGGCCATACCTGCGTGCGCAACCGCTTTCAGCCAGCTTGGCGAGCAGGTTCAGATCGCCCTCTTTGCTACCCATAAAACTCAGGCGGTTGCGTTGCAGGCCGGTTTCGAACTGAATGGAGCAGGTATCCAGGATACGGCGTGTATTTTGTATCACCTTGGGATGGTTCTGAAAAGGCGCAAGCAGGGAGGCTTCCGGCCGGAAAAATTCTTCCGGCCCGGCCAACGCCACCCCGTCCAGTTTGGTTGCCAGGGTATTGGCGTCCATGGCGCGCAACAGCTTGTGCAGGCGATAGCCTTCGGCGTCGGGGTAGGTGAGGGGCTGCCAGACGACCAGTTGCTCCGGTCGGTGGCGCCAGGCGGAGAATACCAACTTCCCGGCATTGGCCGGGCGTATGCCGAGCAGTTCGTTGGGCCGGAACATTTCAAAGGGCTTTACCTCGCGTTCGTAGATAATGAATACATCGTCCATCGGCGGCGCCACGGCTGGCAGGACTTTGTTGTTCAGGGAGTGTTCGGTCAGAAATGCGCATAATCTGGACCAGCCGGCATTGTTTCGGGCAATGCCGGTGTACAGAAAGCGGTGCTTGTCATCGCGAAACTCGATGCCCAGGATGGGCTTGATCCGGTGCTTCTGGCAGGCGCGCACGAATTCCAGGGCTGCAGACGTGTTGTTGATGTCTGTCAGTACCAGGGCTTTGATCTGGTGCGCAGCAGCGGCTTCCACCAGTTGGCCGGGAGAAAAAACGCCGTAGCGCAGGCTGAAATAGGTGTGCGCGTTGAGGTACATCACACCGGGAAATTATTGTTGAACAGAATAGTAAACCGGCTGGTGTTGGCCGAACGAAGGCGAGTAGCCACACAGATTGATTGAAAACCCTGTGCGGTTTAATGGGGCAAAATTAAGAGTTAAAAACTTTTTGTTTATTATTTTAAAAACAAAAAATATTAAAAAGAATTTGTTTGATATTGTAAAAAAGTCATACCTTTGAAACCAAATTGTTGTTCTTTTTAATACAGAAGTACCTGCCGGAAGCATAATACTCTAAAAAACAGGCATGCTTTGACGTCTGGCTATAAAGTTGGCAAGACTATTGCACTAAGTTAGACATTTAAGCCTTTGAACCTTTTTCTCACAAACACACGAACATTTTGTCTTATGCAAACTGCTCAGAAACTTCTCATCCTGCTTTTAATCGGCGCCGCAACACATGCTTCCGCTCAGGTGACCGCCGTACGCCGGTATAATCCTTCCGGCGCAACCGCTCCCCAAACTTACTCCACAGAAAGCTCCTCCGACGCTGCCACGCGTCGTGCTGCAGCCCTGTCCAAGGTGCAGGGAAAACCTGCTGCCAAATCTCTAACAGCGAAGGGCCTGGCGCCGGCGCAATACAGCACCGAGGGCGCGGCTCCTGCTCCGGCTACGTACGACATCGAGCCGCCAAATCCGGCTACCACGTTCACCGTGAATGGCGCCAGTGTGCACCGCAGTGTGCGCAAAGGCAAAGGCCAGGTAGGCGATTTGCTGTTCACGCCCATTATTGAACTGCATTATGTTCAGTTTGCCGTGTACTGTAAAAATACACCTGTAGATAAGGCGCCGCCTATCGAAGGACTCATGTTGCTTTGGCACGAAGGCAGCCGCTGCCCGGGCGGCGCAGAAGGCGCCTGCTACATTGTAAAAGGCTATAACACCGCAGAAGAAGCCAAAGCAGCCGTACAAAAATTCAAGTCCACCGGAGTGGATTGCTGGTACAACCCAGCCCTCACCGGCGCAGCAGTAGAAGTAATCGGCGTGCGTTCCTAAGCCTTCCCCATTCCTGCTGTTTTTCAATATGAGCCACTTCGGTAATCCGGAGTGGCTCATGTCTTTTTATTACTGTGATTAGCGTGATTTTGATGATTAGCGTGATGCAAGTACTTGATTTCAAGATGATTGAAAACTGTCGTCGTTTAAAACCACTCTAAGTGGACTATAATAATAAAATCTGCGTAAAATCTGTGCGAAATCCGTGTGAAATCCGTGTGAAATCTGTGCGAAATCTGTGCGAAATAGGTAAGAATCATATTTACCTTTGCGTCCAAATAAAATCAAATTATTCATGTCAAAACAAGTGTACGAACGCACCCTCAAGACTTGGATTGAGGATGAAAAGGCGGCCCTTGAACTCATCGCCATCGTGGGGAAACTCTGGTTCGACAAGTCCATCGAACTCGTCATCTTCCGCAACCAGATGGTGGACAGAAGCGCCTCCGAACTGCTCCAACTTCACCACTATGCCCGCGAAGTGGTGCAACACCCCCTGACCGTTCACGATACCCTGGCCCTGGCCAAAGCCATCGCCCGTACGCCCATCGCTCCTGCCCGACTCGACATCGGTCGCATCGGCGTGGATTGGCTGGATGAAAAAGACGCCTATCCCAACGAACTGGCGTTTATCAAAAAGAAACTGAGCGATTACATCGGCAAAGACAAGATCAACCTCAAGCCCAAAGATGTGATCCTGTACGGCTTCGGCCGTATCGGCCGCATTGCCGCCCGCGAGCTCATCACACAGGCAGGTAAAGGTCAGCAACTGCGTCTGCGCGCCATCGTTACGCGCGACAAAAGCCCGGAAGATGTGATCAAACGCGCCGATCTGCTGCGCTCCGATTCTGTACACGGCCATTTCCCCGGTACCGTAATTCCGGATGTAGCAGAACAATGCATCTGGGTGAACGGCCACAAGATCCTCATGATCTCTGCGCCTAAGCCGGAAGACATCAACTATACCAAATACGGCATCAATAACGCCCTGCTGATTGACAATACCGGCGTTTGGCGCGACCGCGCCGGCCTGAGCCGCCACCTGAAATCCAAAGGCGTATCCAAGGTGCTGCTCACCGCTCCGGGTAAAGGCGATATCCCCAACATCGTGTACGGGGTGAATAACCAGAATTTCGACGTGGAGAGCGAAACCGTTTGGTCGGCAGCCAGCTGCACCACCAATGCCATCGTGCCGGTGCTGGCCGTGATCAACAAAACCCTGGGCATTGAAAAAGGACACATCGAAACGGTGCACTCCTATACCAACGACCAAAACCTGCTCGACAACTACCACAGCAAGTACCGCCGCGGCCGCTCTGCTGCCCTCAACCTGGTGATCACCGAAACCGGCGCCGAAAGCGCCATCGCCAAGGTGATGCCCGAGCTGTCAGGCAAATTCACCGGCAATGCCATCCGCGTACCAACGCCCAACGTATCGCTGGCAGTGCTGAACCTGCAACTCAACACCCCCACCACCAAGGAAGCCGTCAACGAGATCATGCGCCAGGCCGCCCTCAAAGGCAATCTGGTGGAACAGATCCAGTACTCCTTCTCCAACGAACTGGTGTCCAGCGATCTGGTCGGCAACCCAACGGCCTCGATTTTCGACTCGCCGGCCACCATCGTTTCCAAAGACGGCAAGAGCGTGGTGCTCTACGTGTGGTACGACAATGAGTACGGCTACACGCGTCAGGTGATCCGCCTGGCCAAACAACTGGCCGGCGTGCTCCGCCTGAGTTATTATTAATGAGTGATAACGTCGGAAGGGTTGTTTTTAACCCTTCCGACGTTCTATACGCAATGATTAACGGTGTTGTACCACAAAAGTCTGACTGTGGGCTTTTGGGCCATTCATCAGCCGTACTACGTACAGGCCGGAAGGCCAATCCTGTACCGAAAAGGCCCATTCGGTCGCACTCGCCGCAAGGGTGTTTTGCTGCATCAATCCTCCGCTCAGGTTGAAAACCTGAACCTGCCAATCGCCCGGTTGGCCGTTTAGCCGTAT
>JADZFI010000453.1 GCA_020850025.1 Saprospiraceae bacterium | reverse complement strand
CAGCCCCAAACCGGGCAACAAATGAAGAAGGAGGAGTTAAAACGACTCCTGGAAACGGCAGTGGGAAATGAAGACCGAAAAAATACCCGTAAATATCGTTCTGCAGACCAGGCCAGTCCGGAAAAGAAGGCTAGGAAAGATTGGTAATGCCCATCTCAGGATTGATGTCTTTCGACAAGATTTTATAGATCTCCTGCCATTCCGGATGGTGATCCAGTAGCGCCAGATGCCGTTTCAAGGTGTCTGTATCGCCGCGCATGGCAGGGCCAGTTTGCATGCGTTCCGGGGAATCTTGCAGCGCTTTGGCCAGGGTTTCTTCCATCAGAGGATGGAGAAGTTCGAAAGGGAGATCTTTTTCATCCAGGATTTTTTCAGCAATGGCAAAGCAGCGGTTGGCAAAATTATTGGCGAAAACAGCCGCAACATGCAGCAAGGCCCGTTGCTCATCCGTTACCTGGTAAACGAGATTGCCAATGGTTTTGGCAATCCGTTTCAGTTGCAATACATCTTCCTGATGCGCAGCGTCCACACAAAAGGGAATTTTTGACCAGACAGGGGTATGTTCCAGGGAAAAGGATTGCAATGGGTAGAAAACACCGAAACGATTGAAATGGCGCCCCAGAACAGCTCCGGCAGTGCCGCCTGACGTGTGCGTCACCAGCGCATCCTGAACAAATGGGGAGAAGGCTGTGGCGACCTCCTCAATGGCATCGTCTTTAACAGCCAGAATGACCCACTCGGCATCAGGAATGATCTCGGATGGTGCATCCGACCATTCAGCATGAAGAACTTCGGCCAGGGATTTGGCATGACTTGTAGTCCTGCTGATTACCTGCGCTACTGGTAAGCCTTTGCTTTTCAGACGTTTACCCAGATGCCAGGCAATTCGACCTGCACCAACTATGACGATTTTCATGTGAGATGTAGAAGGCGATGTGAAGCTTTTTGCCGTCAGCCCTGCGCAAATTTAAGGGGATTATGCCGGACCTGCATCACCATTTCCTCTGCCCTCACCACTTAAATGCCTTCACCGTATCCACAAACACCCTTACGCCATCCAGCGGAGTGTCAGGGTAAACGCCGTGTCCGAGATTGACGATGTGTTTACCTTTAAAAGCCTGAATCATACGAAGGGTTTCCTGCCGGATGGTGGGAGCATCTGCATAAAGGGTGCAGGGATCCAGGTTGCCTTGCAGCACTTTGTTCGGGCCGACCTTTTCCCGTGCAAACCCGGGGGCGGTATTCCAGTCGAGCCCAACTACCTGGCAGGTGCTTTGGCCAATTTCTTCCAGTGCAAACCAGGCGCCTTTGGCGAAGATGGTTTTGGGTGTTTCCGGCAAAGCCTCGCAAATCTGATTCAAATAAGGCATGGCAAAGGTTTGATAATGTGCTGGCGCCAGTTCACCGGCCCAGGAATCGAACAACTGAATCAGATCAGCGCCAGCGGCTATTTGCTGACGGAGGTAGGAAATGGTAGTGTCGGTAATTTTTTGCAGCAGGGCATGCGCCAGCTCAGGCTCGGCATACAACATACGGCGGGCATTGGAGAAGGTTTTACTGCCTCCGCCTTCCACCATATAGGCTAATATCGTCCATGGGGCGCCGGCAAACCCGATCAGGGGCACCCGTCCGTTTAATTCGCGTTTAGTGATCCGGAGCGCCTGATACACATAATCCAGATCAGCGGCAGCATCGGCGCCGGAGCGCAGTGCTGCAACATCTGAAGCCTGCCGGATGGTTTTGGGGAACCGGGGGCCTTTGGCTTCAATCATCTCGTAATCGAGGCCCATGGCTTCGGGTATTACCAGAATATCTGAAAAAATGATCGCTGCATCCACCTGGAGTTCATCCACCGGCTGAATAGTGGCCTCCGATGCTGCTTCCGGGGTTTTAACAAACGCCTTGAAGTCCGGGAATTTCTGTCGTAGCGCCCGGTACTGCGGCAAAATACGCCCGGCCTGGCGCATAAGCCATACCGGAGGGCGTTCGGTAATTTCGCCGGCTGCTGCCCGGAGGAACAGGTGCTTGGAAACAGAATTTTGCATAAGATAAAATCTGGCTGATTGAGCCGCAAAAATAGGGCGGCTCCAGGACGCCCTGTGTGTTCGCATTTGGTTTGTGACCGGAAAGTGACGTGGATTGGAACAGGGTGATTATTTTTGCCTCACTATGCGACAAAAAAACGACTTCACGCTTGCTGAGGCCATGAAGGCCATGATTCAGGAATACCGCCTGGGTACGCAGTTGAATGAAGTGCGAATTCAGGCGCTTTGGGCCAGGTTGATGGGGAAAACCATCAGTACCTATACCTCACAGATTACCGTCAGGAAAGGAGTGCTTTACCTGACCATTATTTCAGCCCCCTTGAAGCACGAGCTTTCTTACGCCAAGGATAAAATACGCGACCTGATCAATGAGGAACTTGGCGAATCATACATTCAGGAGGTGGTGATCCGGTAGGGGACTTGTTCAACTTTAATTGATTTGGGCTGTTAAGCTGCCTCCTGTTGATCGGGAAGGTTAATCATGACAACTCCTGTTTCCATTTTCTGGTTTCGCCGCGATTTGCGTCTGCACGACAATGCCGGCCTTTATCATGCCCTTAAGAGTGGCCTCCCGGTATTGCCGATATTCATCTTTGATGAACATATCCTGGACGACCTGTCGGACCGGCAGGATGCCCGGGTGACATTTATCCACCGGAGTTTACAGCATTTAAAGGAGGAACTGGAAGCCCTGGGCAGCACCCTTTGGGTGTTCAAGGGTCGGCCTGACGAGGTTTGGACGCAACTGTTGGATAAATTGCCGGTGGGAGCAGTGTATACCAATCATGACTTCGAGCCGTATGCCATTCGTCGCGACGAGGCGGTAGCCGACCTTCTGGCAGGGCGAAACATTCCCTTTTTGACCTTTAAGGATCATGTCATTTTTGAAAAAACGGAAGTGCTGAAATCCGACGGGTTGCCCTACACGGTGTTCACGCCTTATTCCAAAAAATGGCTGGAAAAGCTCCATTCCCGCTGGAGTACTTTCAAAGATGAGGCAGGTGAAGTACACAAAATTTCTTTTTACCTGAAGTCGTATCCCAATCACCGGTATTTTGATCGATTTGTATCTGCCCGTGATTTGCCCTACAGTACGTCTGCTCATGCCTTTCCCAGTCTGGAAGAGCTAGGCTTCAGTCCTTCTCCCCTAAGCTTTCCGCCTGCGCAGGTTGCTCGCGGACTGATACGGAATTACGACAAGACCCGCGACATACCTGGAATCCAGGGCACCTCAAGACTGGGTATTCATTTTCGCTTTGGCACTATCAGCATCCGGGAAAAAGCCTGGCATGCCATGCAGCTGAATGCAACCTATTTGAATGAACTGATCTGGCGGGATTTTTACAGCCAGATTCTGGCTCATTTTCCCCATGTGGTGGGTCATCCATTCCGGGCGGCTTACGATCAGCTGGAGTGGCGAAATGCTCCGGAGGATTTTGAGAAGTGGAAGGCCGGGAAAACGGGATATCCCATTGTGGATGCGGGGATGCGCGAGCTGAACGCTACGGGGTATATGCACAACCGGGTCAGGATGATCACAGCGAGTTTCCTGAGCAAGCATCTGCTGCTGGACTGGCGGCTTGGTGAAGCTTATTTTGCCGAAAAATTATTGGATTATGATCTGGCCAGTAACTCCGGCGGCTGGCAATGGGCGGCAGGTTGCGGCACCGATGCTGCCCCGTATTTCAGGATTTTCAACCCTACGGAACAAACCAAAAAGTTTGATCCGCAATATCAGTACATTCGGAAATGGGTGCCTGAATTTGGCACACCGGCATACCCGCGCCCTATGGTGGAGCATACATTTGCGAGAGAAAGGTGCCTGAAAGCCTATAAAAAGGCCTTAAAGCCCGGCGAGTGAGTGTGCACTTACGTGGATTCAGGAATGAATAAACCAGCCATGCGGGTAGCCTGACAGCTTCCATTGATGGAAAACCTCCAGTTGTTTCCAGGTACGCTGGCGTAGGTAATCCAGACTAGGAGAGTTGAATGCCGGATGGCCTTTTACCAAAACCGGTTGCAACAGATTTTGGAAGCGCGACATCTGCACCTCCTCTGGTTTCTGTGTTACGTTATTGTGGAAGCAGATATGGGAGTGGCTTACGCTGGCTTCATTTTCCTGAATGGCGGTCAACCAGACGTCGCCGAGGGGGTGTTCGCCTTTGAATAGCCGCCTGATCTGTACCAGCGATTGTCCGGCTTCATTGACCATTTGGGTTAATCCAGGCCAGGTTGGAATTTCTTTGCCGGAGTCAGGCGCAATATTTCCTCCGCCAATGTAAACGGATCGGGCTTTCCATCCTTCCGGGTCGAAAGTGTGCCTTGGCGGGTGAGGGGTTTCTTCTTCCGACCAGTGGCCTTTATTCCAGTTCTCCAGCGCTGCTGTTGTGGCATGCTGGGAAGAATCCCAAATCAGCCATCTGACGGCCGTCTGAAGCAACCGAACTTGCAACTCAGGGCCCCAAATGCTCATAATTGGTTCGCCAGGCAGCAACAAGGTGCCCTCTGGCGCAGCGCTCAGATGCACACGAAGTTGGATGCGTTGCAGGTGATTCAGGAAACTTTCCGTGAACATGGATCTGCCCATCCGGTCGGTAACCTGCCCAAGTCGCTGGATGATTTGTGGTGAAAACCGGAACCGGCGTACATGTTCCGCCAGCAGATCAGCGCCACAGGCTATGGTAAACGGAGTATGCTGGCTGCTCAGCAAGTGGGCGGCAGCCGGTTTGCCATAAGAGCCATCGTGCCAGGATTCCTGGGCGTCGAAAAGTGGTTGGAGATCTGAAAGCCAATCAAATGCCATATCTATCTGGATTAATGTAGTATTCAGGGTTTTGGAATGATGGCGAAGAGGTTGTAGTGAACCGCCAAATAAAGCAAGTCCCCCCGAAGGTACTCATTTTTTGCGCCAAAATTGAGTCTGTTCCAGCCAAATTTTAGTCGGATACCATGGTAGGAGCCTTTGGGGGCGGTCCATTCTGTATTTTGGTTGCTAAAGAGCTTGATATCAGCAGTTATAGCCGCGGAAAGGTGAAACTGCCTGAAATAAAAATTGTCATAATAATCCGGCAGCGGATCTTCATCTTCATCCGGTTCGGTGGGTTTGATCATGCCAAATCCTCCACCGATGGTTGGGAATATTCTGATTTTAGGCCGGTTAATGATATCGTAGCCAAGATTCAGTCCCAACGTAAAAAACGTTGTGGGATCATTTTTAGGCCAAATGGTATTTTTTGCCACTATGTCTCTTCTTAAATCCGGTCCCCCTATCGCAAAATCAAACAGGTAATTCCAGCGCCGGTCCCAAAAATATAGGTCGAACTGCAGGGCATAGGGAACATCCAGATTTCTTTCCAGTTGATCCGTCCAGTTTCCTGCCATAAATCCACCGGAAATACCCAGAGCTTGTTTGGAGGGCTTAAGGATAACCGGCATGATGCTTTTAATAAAAGCTCTGTATTTCGAGGCTGGATAACGGGTTTCGAAAGCCTGCAAACGGTTGGCCCAATCTTCCTCATCGTGATTCAAGCGAAGCAGATATTCCAGCAGCAGGGAAGTGAATGCTTTTTCTTCCTCATTCAGGAAGGCGCTGCGAATACTATTGAACAGATCAAACCGTCGTTCATTAAGAGTAATGTCAATCCATTCGAACAAACTGTCTTTTGGGGGTTGGATTTTCCAGGATTGCAGGGCTCGCTGTTCTTCAGAAAAGGTGCTGGCCTCCGCCAGGATCGTTCCGAATGATTCTGTCCAGAAATAGAGCAGCCAGCGTTCATCCCAGATCAGTCCGGCATACTGGGCGTCTTCGAGACGACCAAGGGAATCGATCCAGAGGGAGGCTTCAGCCGGATCATCCCGGAGAAAGGAGTT
>JADZFI010000452.1 GCA_020850025.1 Saprospiraceae bacterium | reverse complement strand
TGGCCCAGATGGGGCAATATTTTTCAGAGGATGTGCACTTTTCCTCGTTTTTCTCCTACTATACCATTAAATCCAAACTGAAATCAAGTTATATTGACGATGGACGGCCAACAGAAATCACCAAGCTACATGAAACGCCGCGGTTCTATTGCCTGTTTGCCGGAAAAATCAATTCAATTTACGAGATTGAAAAAATAGCTTAAATCACAGGGCTCTCCATTCCAGATTTTCTTTGGATGTTTGCTGCCTGTTCAAATAATGGGGTGCATATGTAGCCCTGAAAACGCACTTTAGGAATGAGATTCTCCCTTTCATTACTGGTAATCCTGCTTTGCGGGCTTCTTAACCACACAAAAGCCCAGAAGTCGCCTGATGAATTTTTACCCCATAAGCTGGGAGAACAATTCACCCCTTACCATTTATTGACGGCATACTTTGAGCAATTGGCGCTGGCATCTCCCGGTACCATGCGTTTGGAGAAATATGGCATCACCAATGAAGGTAGGCCCCTTCAACTGGCCATTTTCGCCTCGGCGGAAAATATGGCCAGGCTGGAGCAGATTCGCCTCAATAATCTCAGGCTGGCAGGATTGGCGGAGGGTGCTCCGGAATTGTCAAATCCTGTGGCCATCGTTTGGCTCAGTATGAGTGTGCATGGAAATGAGCCTTCCGGCTCGGAGTGCAGCATGGAACTGGCGTACCGGCTCGCAACGCAAAAAGACGCGAAAATTCAGGAATGGCTGAAGAATACCGTAGTGATTCTCGATCCTTCGCTGAACCCCGACGGGTATGATCGCTATACGCACTGGCAGCGTATGGCTTCCAATCAAATCCGGGATACCGATCCCGAATCCAGAGAACATCGCGAACCATGGCCCGGCGGCCGCCCGAATCATTACTATTTTGATCTCAACCGCGACTGGGCCTGGGCAACACAATCAGAAACCCAACAGCGCTTGAAGGTGTATCACAAGTGGCTGCCACACGTGCATCCGGATGTCCACGAGCAGGGCATCAACGACCCCTATTACTTCGCTCCGGCTGCTGAGCCCATGCACGAACTGATAACGCCCTGGCAGATCGATTTTCAGACAGAAATCGGGGAAAACAATGCCCGGCATTTTGATAACAACAACTGGTTCTACTTTACCAAGGAAGTATTTGATCTGTTCTATCCTTCCTACGGCGATACTTACCCCACCTTTAATGGCGCCATAGGCATGACGTATGAGCAAGCGGGCGGACCGAGAGGCGGGCGGGCGGTTGAAACTGCCAATGGCGACACGCTTACCCTTGCCGAACGAATTGAACATCATTTGGTTACCTCATTGTCCACCATTGAGGTGAGCAGCAAAAGCGCCAAAGCGTTGGTGGAAAACTTCAGGGACTACTACAAACGAACTTCCAGCCAGCCACAGGGAGCCTATAAGGCATTTGTTATCCGTGAAACAAACGACCCCAATAAAGTTAAGCGGTTGTGTGAATTGCTGGACCAACACCATATCCGGTATGGCAGGGTAGGGGCCGGACTGAGCGGAGTTAAGGCTTTTGATTATGCATCCGGAAAGGAGATCAGTGCTTCCATTAATCCCAACGATCTGGTGATTAGTGCATACCAGCCTCACTCGGTACTGGTGCAGGTCTTGTTTGAGCCGGAGCCCAAACTCGGGGATTCCATGACCTACGATATTACAGCCTGGTCTTTGGCATTCGCGCATGGCCTGGATGCCTATGCATTGAAGGAAAGGCTGGAACCTAAAAAGGCTTATGAGCCGTACCGGCCGCAAAAGGATTTGGCTACAGCTACGCCTTATGCCTGGTGTGTACACAGAAAATCCATTGCGGAGGCACGGTTTGTGACCGAGCTGCTCAGAAACGGGGTACGCGTCAGAACGGCTGCCGAACCCTTCACTATGGCAGAACAACAGTATGCTGCAGGATCCTTTTCTATTTCCCGGGCAGACAATCGCCACGTTGCACGACTGGAAGAATTGGTCAACCAGGCCGCAGAACGCAGTAATGTTCGGATTTACCCCGTTTTTTCAGGGTTCTCTTCCAAAGGCAAGGATCTGGGCTCAGAAACATTCCGGTTGTTGAAGCAGCCCAAAATAGCCATGGTATATGGCGATGATGTGGACAACCACTCCTTTGGCCATGCCTGGCATTTCTTTGAAACAGACCTTCAGCAGCCCATCACCATGTTGGAGTTGAATCGTTTACAACGGATCAATCTGGAAAATTATACCACCATCATTTTCCCTAATGGACAATACCGGCTTGAAGAAAGCACCCTTATAGCACTGGAAAGTTGGGTAGAGAAAGGCGGTCGGCTGATTGCCATGGAAGGAGCTTTAAAAGCATTCATGGGTAAGGATGGGATAGATCTTAAACTCCGTGAAACGCCTAAAAAGGATACCTCTATGATGCACAGGCCTTTTTCTGTCAGACAGAGAGATGGGTTGAGTGATGGTCTCCCAGGCGCCATTGTTCGTTGCGTGGTGGACAACAGTCATCCGTTGGGATACGGACTACCTCCGTATTACCATTCGTTGAAAACGATGTCAGATGCTTTTGAAATGCCAGAGCGTGCCGATGCCCCGGTTTATCTCGACCACTCTTACCAAAGCTACGGATTTATCGGGAGCAGATTGAAACCAGCGTTGAAGCATACGCCGGTAGTGGTAGCCCAGAAAATGGGAGATGGCGAGGCGCTGTTTTTTGTGGATAATCCTTTGTTCCGCGGATTTTGGGAGCAAGGTAAAATGCTCTTTACCAACGCCTTGTTGTTTTAAATTCAGGCTCTAAACAGCAGAGGCGCAGAGGTACAGAGCAATTTCACTCTGTATCTCCGCGCCTCTGCGTTTCAAATCATACATGATCCTGGTCAGATCAGTCTGATTATTAGTCCTTGTTGTCTACATAGCGCCACTGTACATCATCCTGCATGAACTCATGTGCGGCAATGATGGCAGTATTGGGAAGGCGCTCGTAGAATTTGGAGATCTCGATTTGTTCTTTGTTCTCCTGAACTTCCTCAATGGTATCCGTGTGTACGGCAAATTCTTCCAGTTTGCGCTGGATTTCCCATTTCAGATCACTGGAGATCTGACGTGCACGTTTGCTGATGACCACGAGACTCTCGTAAATGTTACCGGTTTTGGCAACAAGTTCCATTACGTCGCGTGGTTGAACGTTGGGGTCGAGTCCTTGTGCCTTGGTTTTGATATCGCTCATGTTGAAAAGTATGGGTAAATGGCGCGTAGCCTGTTACTTTGTGCGTTGTGATTTAGACGTTTTTCAGCTTTTTCTGTACCGCTTTTTGGGCAGTTGCAGCTTCTTTCCTGATTTCTTTGACCTCCTTGGCGTATTTACCGGAAGGGTATTTCTCGAGGAAATCCCCGCAACGGGCAATAGCTTCATTGTAGCGATCTATTTTCTTTTCCACGATCGAGTTTTCTGCCAGTAAAAAAGCAGCCTTGGCAATAAGAAAACGAACCCGCTCGGCATCCGGGCTTTCCGGGTAATCTCGCATGAGGTTGTCAAACGAAATAACGGCCGATTGGTATTGTTTCAGATCGTAGTATAATTGGCCTTCTGCAAATGCTTTTTGCTCCAGTTTCCGACGAAGCTCATCAATTAACGCATTGCATTGACTGACCTTGCTTGAATTCGGGAATAAATTAACGAACACCTGGAACTCTTCAATGGCCGAAATGGTGGCGTTTTGATCCAGTCTGTAAGAGGGCGACATTTGATAATTGGCATATGCCGTCATAAATGCAGCCTCCTCACGAAGTGGAGAGTTGGTAAAGGTGTTGGAAAAGTTCTTGAAGTAAAATGCTGCAAGCAGGAACTGCCGGGTTTCATAATGACACTGAGCGTATTCAAAATACGCTTTTTCTGCCCTTGCATCTCCACGCAAAGTATTGATTACCAATTCGAACAACGTGAGTGCCCGCTGGTAGTTCTTTTTCTCGTAATACTTGAAAGCCGAATTCAGAATCAACTCTCCATTCCCGCTGGTCCGGGTTTTTTCAAAATTGCTTTTACATGCAGTAGCCCCCAGAAAATAAACAGAAAGGAGAAGCCAGCCAAACGATTTTCTCATAAGCCCGCAAAGGTACAATTATTTAGGTTAATACTTTAAAAAAATGAAAAATCAAAGGGGCAACGTTGCTTCGTGCCGGGTAATGGCGCTTGAGGAACGATAATGGTTGTCTGAATGCTGCCTGTACATAAGGTTTGAACCTTCTACCTTTTTACCGGTTTTTTAGGAAATCTTTCTCCGGGTATGTGGCGTTGGGTTTTAGCGTCCTAAATTTGCGCTTGAAGACGCCTAATCATCCGTCAAATTACAATCATAGCATGGTACCTAACGATTCATCTGCCGTTGTGGTTTCTCTCGAAGACCAGTTTCAGGCAAAGATTGATGCAGAAATTCGCATTGAGCCCAAAGACTGGATGCCCGATGCTTATCGCAAAACACTTCTTCGTCAGATAAGCCAGCACGCACACTCTGAAATTGTTGGCATGTTACCGGAAGGTGTCTGGATCACCAGAGCCCCATCACTCAAACGCAAGCAAATCCTGATGGCCAAGGTTCAGGATGAGGCTGGCCACGGTTTGTATCTGTATGCGGCTGCCGAAACACTGGGCATGGAGCGTGATGAGATGTACGAAGAGCTTCACTCTGGGAAGGCAAAATATTCCTCTATCTTCAACTACCCCTCCATTTCTTGGGCAGACGTAGGCGCCATTGGCTGGCTGGTGGATGGAGCCGCTATTCTGAACCAGATTCCGCTTTGCCGGAATTCCTATGGCCCGTATGCGCGTGCTATGGTGCGCATTTGCAAGGAAGAAAGCTTCCACCAGCGCCAGGGATTCGAGGTGCTGCTGGTATTGGCAAACGGCTCACCGGAGCAACGTGCCATGGCTCAGGATGCCGTTAACCGCTGGTACTGGCCTTCTGTAATGATGTTTGGTCCTTCAGATGGCGAGTCAACCCACAGTGAACAAAGCATGCGTTGGAAAATCAAACGCTTCAGCAACGATGAACTGCGTCAGCGTTTCATTGACATGGTGGCAGAACAGATTAAAGTATTGGGACTCGAACATCCTGATCCACAATTGAAGTGGAACGAAGAACGAGGCCACTATGATTTCGGCCCAATCGACTGGGACGAATTCTGGAATGTAGTGAAAGGCAATGGCCCTTGCAACCGCGAACGTCTCGAAACCCGCAAAAAAGCCTGGGATGAAGGCGCCTGGGTGAGAGAAGCTGCTACCGCGTACGCGGAAAAAAAGCAACAGCGCGCCGCTCAAACTGAAAAAAGCCCGGCTAAAGCAGCCTGATCGTTCTTATGTCCCTTCAGCAAGCACCCATCTACGTTGCCTACTCGGAAGTGCACGGTAAAGGCGTTTTCGCCGGCCGCGACATTGAAGAGGGCGAAGTAATAGAAGTGTGCCCCATCATACTTTTCCCCAAAGATCAGCTCGCCGATGTCAGAAAAACGGTGCTCGACGATTACTATTTTGATTGGGGTGAAGAAGGCGAATGGTATGCCTTCTGCATGGGATACGGCTCTTTTTACAACCATTCCTACACACCTAATGCTGAATACGGAATGGATTTCGAGGCACAAACCATTGATTTCTATTGCATAAAACCAATCAAGGCAGGCGATGAAATCACGATCAACTACAATGGAGAGGCAGACAACATGGAGAAAGTGTGGTTTATGAAATAAGCTCAAGACATGAAAAAAAACACGGAAGAACCCTTAACCTATGAAACGGCCTGGTTAGAGCTGCAAGGCCTGGTGGCTGAATTACAAAACGGCAGTATTTCTATTGATCAATTGAGCGCCAAAATTGAACGTGCAGCTGAACTGGTGAAATTTTGTCGGGAAAAGCTGCGTACCACCGAAGCCTCCCTGGAAAAACTCGGGTAGGGAAGGCACGAAGTAGTAACACAAAGGCGCGAAGGCGCGAAGACGCGAAGTTTGTGGCAGCTTCGCTGCCACGATAAACACTAAGGGCCGGCTGAAAGCCGGCCCTTAGTGCCTTAGTGCCTTAGTGCC
>JADZFI010000451.1 GCA_020850025.1 Saprospiraceae bacterium | reverse complement strand
TTCCCAGCTTTTCCGATAGGCGGTTCGTGCTGCAGCAGCACCGTCCATTAATGCTTTGATGTCAACTCCTGCAGCCGCCAATGGGAGCAGCCCCACCGCAGTGAGTACGGAGAAGCGGCCTCCAACGTCGTCTGGCACTACAAATGTTTCGTATCCCTCCTGATTGGCCAGGGTTTTCAAAGCGCCTCTGGATTGGTCGGTGGTGGCATATATACGTTCAACAGCTCCTTTTTTGCCGTATTTCTCCTCCAGTTTCTGTCGGAACAACCTGAAGGCAATGGCGGGCTCAGTGGTGGTGCCTGATTTCGAAATGACATTAACAGAGAAATCACGATCTCCTATGGCCTCCAATAACTGCGCATGATAATCGGCGCTCAGGTTAGTGCCGGCAAAAACCACATCAAAGTGCTTTTTTCTACCGCCGCGCACCGGAACCGGCGGTGTAGGCAGGCAGAACTCAAGCGCTGCTTTTGCCCCTAAATAGGAGCCGCCGATGCCGATTACCACCAAAACCTCACTTTGCTTTTTGATTTTTTTAGCAGCAGCCAAAATCCTTTTGAATTCGGTGCGGTCGTACTTTACCGGTAAATCCAGCCAGCCCAGAAAGGTGTTTCCAGGTCCGGTTTTTTGTTCCAGTTGTTTGGCCGCCGCAGCCAGCAAGGGCGCCATTGCCTGCATTTCGGTGTCTGACACAAAGGCTGAGGCGTAAGAATGGTTGAATGTTATCATGTTATCCAGTGAATGCTGCATATTCTTTCAGTAGAAGGTAGAAGTTTAAACCGCTCATCTAATCGCAAGCCCAACACCCAGATGATGGCGCTATCCTGGTTGACCAACAACCAGGCCTGGTCTTTCTGAAGCAGCGAAAGTTTCTGATTGGTAAAGAAATCCTGTAATTTTTGATGTTTACCTTTCATCCCCAATGGCTGAAAGGAATCGCCGGGTTGCCAGCGGCGCAAAAGTAAGGGGAAGCGCAGTGCGGAAGCATCCACGGTGATCTTATAAGGATCATCATTTGCCGTAACTTCACCTGTTTGCCGCTCAGCGTGTATGAAAAACATACGGGTATCATCAGGCAGCCTGACCATTAGATCATTTTCCTGGATCAGGATGGATGGCTCGTTCTTTTGTTGACTTCCGGTAGCATAAACGATCAAGGAGGAACGGTCCATAAGCGCTGTAAATCCTTTGGAAGATTGCCACTCCGTGCCGGATTCCGTGAGCTGTTCACTCATTTGACGGGTTTGCTCCGCATCAAAACCATATGATTTCAATAGTTGTCTCAATGCCTGCCGGGGCGACGGCAACTGACCCAGGCGTGCTTTATCCAGCAAGATTTGCCCGTTCTCCATGCGCACGAATTGCTGCAGCAAAAAATCGAGATTCTGGTTGGCCGACCTGATCCTGCGCATGTTCCGGGCGGCCGTATCCAGAATATTCGGATTGAGCGTTTCCAGCACCGGTACTACCTTGTGCCGGATGAGGTTTCTTGCGTAATCATCGGTGGTATTACTGCGGTCTTCCCGCCAGGAAATGCCTTGTTCCTGAGCAAAGCTTTCCAGTTTTTTCCTGTCGGTAAACAACATGGGCCGAATGACCTTTAATCCGGAAAAAGGGCTGTCGCCATCAAATACCTTGACCACCGGAATGCCGGATAACCCTGGCAGGGAAGTGCCTCTGGTGAAATTGAGCAGAACTGTTTCCAAAGAATCGTTCAAATGGTGGGCGGTACATACACCGGCATAAAGGTGGTGCCTGGTCAGTTCACTGAACCAGGCATATCTAATATTCCGGGCAGCAAGTTGTGTGCTCCAGCCATTTTGTCTGGATATCTCCAGTGTTTCAAATTTTTTGGCAAAATATGGAACCCCCATCCGTGCGGCCATGGCTCCAACAAAACGTTCATCCTGCTCCGACTCCTCGTCTCTCAACTGAAAATTGGCATGAGCAATGGCAAATGGCAGACCCGAACGATGGAATAATTCCGCCATGACACAGGAATCAAGTCCGCCACTTACTGCCAGGAGTACCGGCCGATCAGTTTCGGCTGCCATAGCGTGACTGGAATAAAACAAAAAAAACTCCTGTTGAAGATCCATATCGGTAAATATACTTCCAGTGCTGAAGCAAATTTTGAACAAAAAAGCCCTGCATTTGTAATTGTTAACAAACACAAAACTCTTACCTGACAAACATGAAAAACACCCTCTATCTATTGTTCCTGTTCCTTCCACTGTTTGCCAAAGCCCAAATATCCGGAAAAGTAACGGATGAAAA
The DNA here is from genome assembly GCA_020850025.1 of Saprospiraceae bacterium. GTDB lineage: Bacteria > Bacteroidota > Bacteroidia > Chitinophagales > Saprospiraceae > M3007. Next base: position 2,377 of record JADZFI010000451.1, on the reverse strand, counting down.
CGGAGAACCATTGCCTTATGCCACAGTTTACGTCCGAAATACCAGTAACGGCACCGTATGTAATGCTGAAGGTGAATTCCGACTGAGTACCGGCAAGGGCCAGCAGGAAATCATTTTTCAATATATCGGATACCAGCAACACCTGGAAAAAGTGATCGTTGCCGACAAGCCCGTTCGGCTAAACGTACAAATGAAGCCCTCCAATCTTGAGTTAAAAGAAGTGGAGATTTCTTCGATTGATCCGGCGGTCAGGATCATGAAAGAAGTGATCGCCAAAAGGTCGTACTATAAAACCAAAACAGCTACCTACTCGTGCGATGCTTATATCAAAGGTTTCTACAAGCTGATGGAAACGCCCAGGAAAATTTTTGGTGAAGAAGTGGGCAATATGGGCGGAGTGCTGGATTCCACCGGGTCAGGCGTTATTTACCTGTCGGAATCTGTGTCTAAAGTATGGTCACAAGACCCACCGGGCCGAAAAAAGGAAGTCATGATCTCCAGCAAAGTCAGTGGTAGTGAAAATGGGTTTAGTGTAAACAGGGCTACCCTGACAGATTTCAATCTATACCATGAGCGGTTGGAAATTGAAAGGGAAATTCTTTCCCCACTGGCCGATAATGCCTTCAGCTATTATGATTTTAAACACGCCGGCAGGTTCAAAAACGAACTGGGCTTTACCGTTGAAAAGATCAAGGTCATTCCAAGGCGTCCAGCTGATCCCGTTTTTTCCGGCTTTCTGTACGTTGTTGACGAACTTTGGCTGCTTTCAGGAGTTGATTTGGCGCTGACGGGCGCTGCCATTAAACAACCGGTGTTGGATACGCTTCGCATACAGCAACAGTTCATTCCACTGGGTACGAGCGACACCTGGGGTTTGTTGACACAGTTGACCACCTTCAGGTTCGAAGTTTTTGGATTTAAAATCGGTGGCTTTTTCAACGGTGTGTTTTCCAATTACGACCTCAATCCGCAGTTCGACAAAGATTTCTTTTCCAATGAGGTATTCCGGATTGATGAAAAGGCAAATGCACAGCCACTGGAATATTGGGCCGATGTGCGCCCCATTCCTTTGACAGAAGAAGAACAAAAAGACTATGTAAAAAAGGATAGCCTTCAGCGCATTTGGAATTCTAAGGCATATATGGACAGCCTTGATCGGGAAGGCAACAAGTTTAAATTCAACAACCTGCTTTTTGGATACACATGGGAGAACTCGTACAAAAACACCGCGGTTTCCTATCCGGCGGCATTCAAGTGGATTCAATTCAATACAGTTCAGGGTTGGCTGCTGGACATTCAACCAGAATGGAGAAAAGATAAAGACAACCGTGCAACAAGTTATTGGAGAACTAATGGCGCGCTGAATTATGGTTTTTCGGAGGAAAAGGTTCGAGGCAGCCTGAAGGTGCAAAGGAGATTTGACAGCATCAAGTTTCGTACCTATTCTGTTGAGGGAGGAACAAAGGTGGAGCAGTTCAACGACCGCATCCCGATTACCCCATTGGTGAACACCCAATACTCCCTGTTTGCCAAGCGCAACTACATGAAATTGTATGATAAGGCTTTTGCGCGAATGGAGTATAGCCAGATTCTGACAACCGGTTGGAGCATCCGCGGTGCAGCAGAGTGGTCGCAGCGCAGTCTGCTGAACAATACTAGCGATTTCACGTACCGTAAAAAAGTATTAAGAGACTACACCAGCAACGATCCGGTCCCGCCTTCTGCAAACGATGTCCCATTTTCACTGGAGGCGCCACAACAATTTTTTCTGGAAGCCCAGGTTGTGTTCCGGCCCAGGCAACAATACAGCAGTTATCCAGGTTACCGGGTGTACCAAAACTCCGGCTTACCTGAGTTCATCCTGAATTACAGAAGCGCCCTTCCATTAGGAGGCAACGATTGGGCCAGTTATGATTTGTTGCGCGTCAATATCAGGCAGGATGATCTTACCTGGGGGTTGGGAGGGTACACGGAATGGAATGTAGGAGGAGGGATATTTTTGAGAAAAGAGCGCATGGCATTTATGGATCTTTATCATCCATTGGGGAACCAGACTATTTTTGCCAATACGAGCAACTATATGCGGGGTTATTTTCTCCTGCCCTATTATGCTTACTCCACCAGCGAGGCGTTTGCAGAGTTACATGCTCAACATCATTTGTAAGGTTGGCTGCTGGATAAAATTCCACTGATCAGAACACTCAACTGGAAAGAAGTATTCGGGGTAAATGTCTACTACGCCGATCAGCCTTCCAGAGATCCGGCATTTAACGGCACACTACCCTACTGGGAAGTGAACTGGGGATTTGAAAACATCGGCTTTAAAGCCATTCGTCCTTTAAGGGTAGATGTGGCATTTGGATTCTTCGGCAATGAG
>JADZFI010000450.1 GCA_020850025.1 Saprospiraceae bacterium | reverse complement strand
GGAAAGAGGCGAAACCTGAATTGGCCGAAAGGGTAAAAAAATCCGTTCCTTCCAAAATGGCCAGCCAAAGGCACAACCACGGCCGCCATTGGTCATCATGTCCAGCACAGGATGAGACAGGGTACTGATAACCATCCACAGGGTGAGTTTGTTCAAGTTCAATTTCCACTGGATTGCCCAGCCGCCAAGCAGACCCAATAAAACAGAAAAGACCACGGAATGAGTCCATCCCCTGTGTCCCCACTCACTGCTGTACGGTACGCCAAATCTGAATGTCAGCACATCCAAATCCGGTGCAAAAGCCAAAAGCCCTGCTGCCACAAGTGTCAGAGGTTTAACCTGCTTGGGAAAAAAAGCATAGCCAATAGCGGTGGAAGCGGCAATATGTCCGAAAATGGAGGCCATAGATGGTTGTTAGTGGTTATTTTTCAACTTAAAAGACCAGGTAACCACCACTTTCACCGCTACCTGACCGGAAGGCAGCACTCCCTCTGAGGTGGCCTGATAGGTTTGAGGCTGCCCGGTTTCCAGCGTTTTCTGAATAACCCCCTTCAGTAATTTTCCTTCGGTGCAGGTAAAAACCAGTTTTTGATCTGCCTTTTTATAGAAACTTGCCTCAATGTTGGTTACGAGCATGGACATCGGACCGGCCTCCTGGATATGTGCCATGGCCAACAGTCCGGTAGACATTTCTGCGGCAGCACATTCAGCGGCAAAGTAGATAGACCTGAAAGGATTTTGGGAACGCCATCGGAAGGGCAATACGACTTCACATCGATCCAGATCGCAGTGCCTGACACTGAGTCCCATGAACCAGGCGGCCGGGAGCTTCCAGAACATGTAAAACTGCATTATCCATGGGTTATTAGCCTGGCGTAAAAACTTCATATGATGCTGATTGTCACGAATGATTAACGGGGACTCCTTCGCTTTTTGGAAATGGCCTTTCCGAAACTTCGCCACATATCTTCAAAGGTGTCGTAATCTTTCTGGAAATTAATACCCAGGCCAAATCTCAAACTTCGCTGACCGGAAACATCAGGTTCGGTGCGCTGATAAACCTTCAAACGCCACTGCCGGTTCTCCGTAAGGGCAATTTGTACGGTAACATCCTCTCCCAGGAAACCATCCGTTGCCGCAATGCCAGGCCTGCCGATTCCAAATTGGGAGCCCAATTGCACTGTAACCCGGTCGTTTTTAAAGCCGGAGCTCAATCTTACATTTACCTCCCTGCCTCCTACCCGGTTGGGATCTGATAACACATCATTCTGATAATCGCTGTAAATGATGTCAAAATCCAGACTGGATACAGCGCCGCCAAACCATTCGGAAGCCAAACCGGCGAGATAGTTGGCAAATTGATTGCTGATCATCTGAGTCAACGTATTAAAGGCCGTTGCAACATAATCTGAACTCTGGATGAACCCGGCACTTGACGGTGGCAGGAAGGTTCCAATCACAATCAGACCAAAAACCTGTCTGGACATTTCTGCCTGATCCTGACGCATCTGTCGCAGTTTGGTATCGGTGACCGACTTCAACTCACTGGTAATATTAGGGAAGTTGAGGCCAAAGGTGATGCTTGGCTTCATCAGATCGCCGGCAAGGTGCATGGTTACGATGACTTTCGTTGCTCTGGCAGCTTCGTCAAGCAACTTGGGTCGTGCAGTTCGCAACAGCTCCAATTCTTCCTTGATGAAGTTATATACTGAAGTATTCGCTTCATAAGTGGCATCAAGGTTGATCTGAGCGCCATACGGATCGCCATACCAGTTAATGGTTCCCCCGTTGGTAACAACAAAAGGTTTATTTACAAAATTCAGCAGGGTGAACATGTACTCACCACGCACAATCTGATATCCTCCATACATGGTAAACTCACCCTCACGGTTGATGGCAAGTTTGATATTGCCTTCTCCGCGCCCTTTGATGATATCGCCTGTTTGCTCATCAAAAATCAATTGCACTTCTGCCTGATCCGTGATGCTCAAATCCATTTCAAAATTGAGGCCTTTAAGGTCGCTGATTACAAAGTCCTTTTTCCGGGTTTCGGCCTTGGGTTTGTTCCGTTCGAAGTTGATAAATTTGGCTTCCGCAGCATCGGAGGTGGTGTACAGAGGAATGTACAGCCTGGTACCCGGCCCGGTGGTGGCTTCAATGGCAATGTTGGTGCGACTAAAAGAGCCACTTACATCCATGACAAATTTCCCTTCCGCCCTTCCGTAATAAAGGTCGCTGTCTTTAATAGTGGTGTTCAAAATGAGAAATCCAGGGTCTTTAGATTCTACCCGGCAGTTGATTTTCCATTTGCTGAAATGTTCATGCTCCAGACCTCCATACACCAGAGCGAAATGTTGTTTGGTAGCATCGAAGATGGTATCCCCTTCTGCCGAAATTTTGTTTTTTGTAAAAGCAATGGTCTGATTCTTAATATGATATAGTGTTTTTAAATAATCTATCATGAACTGTCCTTCAGCAATATCGAGCGCACCCTCTACAAACGGATGCACAAGCGTGCCATAGGCCTTGAGGTTTCCGCCAAATCGTCCTGCTGTTTGAGAAATCTCAGGAACAATGGTCTCTATTACCTCAAAAGGAAACTGGTCTGCCCTGACATCAGCCCAAAATTCACCAGCACTCATTACCCGCATGGTATCCTTCAGGGCATCAGTCTCTTCTTCTGGTTTGCCCTGGATCTGAACGCCTCCGGCAACCCTGAGCAATTGTTTCTGGCTTTTCTTTTCCAATAAAAACACCTTGCCGAGAACCGGTTTGGATAAATCCTCCATTTCAAGGTTACACAATACTTCGCCGTATGGCTTTTCGTTGATATACAGCATTTCCGACAACAAATCGGCGCGTATATCTCGCATCAGGAACACATCACCTATGCTGATTTCGAAATCATAAGCCTTGCCCCGGAGTTGGATTTGCTCCGGATCAAGGAAGCGGTTCACTTCACTTAAATCAAAATTGGTAAGTGCAAACTTGAGTCCGCGATTGTTATTACGGCTTTCCAGCGCGATACGTTTTATACCGTTGAACAATTCAAGTTGTTTGGTTTCCAGCTGATTGGAGCCAAACCGGATGTAGTTATCCTCTTCGATCAGCCATTCCTGGCTGAAAAGCTTGATTTTAGAGGCATTAAAGCTCAATTGCCATAGAGAATCCGCTACCGACAGGTCGCCGTTTAAGTAAATACTCTCCACGATGCTATTAGGCGCTTCATCCTTCGCT
>JADZFI010000449.1 GCA_020850025.1 Saprospiraceae bacterium | reverse complement strand
GTTAATGGGGGGAATGGGGTTAATGTGGTAATGGGGGGAATTAGATGACTTTGGCTTCTTCGTGGAGCAGTCGAACCAATTCCTCCATTTGATCAGGCTGAATGAGTTTGACCCCAGCTTTGGCAGGTGGGAGGCTGAACTGAACGGCTTTGGCGTTGTCTTCAAATCCTACCGCTGGCACCTCTTTGAGCGGTTTGGTACGCGCCGTCATGATACCGCGCATATTTGGAATACGCTGTTCGGCCATTCCTTTGGCAGCGCTGAGCACGAAGGGAAGATCCACTTCAAGTGTTTCCACACCTCCTTCAATATCGCGATCCAGGGTAGCGGCATTGCCGTTCAAATCCAGCCTGGAGGCATTGGAAATGTAAGGGAGATCCAGGTATTCAGCTACCATGGCGCCCACTTCGGAGCCGTTATGATCAATGGTTTCTTTCCCGAAGAAGATGATATCAAACTGCTCATTATGAGCATATTCAGCAATTTGTTTGGCCACAAAGCCGGCGCTTTTAGGCTCGCAGTCAATACGAACGGCTTCGTCTGCACCGATGGCCAGCGCCTTGCGAATGGTGGTTTCGTTGGCGGCAGGCCCCACGTTCAATGCCACCACTGTGCCGCCCAGTGCCTCGCGAAGTTCACAGGCGCGCACCAGCGCATACCATTCGTCGTAAGGATTCATAATGAATTGGACACCAGCCGGGTTAAATTCCGTGCCATCGGCATTGAAGGAAATTTTGGAAGTGGTGTCGGATGTTTGAGAAATGCAGACCAGTAATTTCATTGTATAAATTGCCACTACTTTTGTGGGCGCGCAAAGGTATGGAGACAATCAGAAAAATTGGGAAATACTGCGCTTTTGTCTTCACTATTTTAAAAATATGAGTCCAAGATTACAATTTCTCCTCCAATTGATGGAATCCAGCCCCAAAGACGCCTTTGTTTTATTTGCCATTGCTAAAGAATACGAAAATACGGGTGACGAAGCACAAGCACTCGCGTATTATTTGCGTTTAAAGGAAACAGAAGAAGGGTATGTAGGGTTGTATTATCACCTCGGAAAATTGTACGAACGATGCTCCGAAGTAGAAAATGCTCGAAACGCCTATCAGCAAGGCATTGAAATCAGCAAAAAAGCAGGCGACCGTCATGCGTTGAGTGAATTGCAGGCAGCGCTTTTAAATCTTGATTATGATTAAACAGATATGTGGATTGTTCGTGGTGTTGGTATTCGGCTTGTCGGCCGTAAACACAGGCTGCCACAGGGGCGCCGCCGGGAATTCCACCGGAGCGCCACTGGAGGCGCGAAGCCCATCCTTTCTGAAAAAGAAACTGCAAGCCGTTGATCGCGACGACATAGAAACCATGAATGCGCAAGCCCGGATTTTTTTTGACGGAAACGGGCAGTCCATCGCCGCAACTGCCAATCTGATCTGGATACGCGACAGCATTTTATGGATAAATGTGAAAAAATTCGGCCTGGAAGCAGCCAGAGCCCTGATCACCCGCGACTCTGTGTATCTGCTCAACAGGCTGGAGAAATCCTATTCGGTGAAAGGAGTGGAATCGCTGCAAAGGGAATACAGCCTTCCTGCCGGGTTTGAGCTGATTCAGAGCCTTGTGCTTGCAACGCCCTGGTTTTTTCAGGACATCCCGCTGGAGGCAGATGTGAAGGATGGAGCCCACCGGCTATCCGGAGCAAACGGGCGCTATGCGGTTGATTATCGCCTGGATAACAATCAGTTCAGACTCAGAAAAGAGATATTTGTAGCACCCAGAAATGCGCAAACCGTTGCGGTGAGCTTTGACGACTATAAAAAGGACACAAAGGCCGGATGGTTTCCTTACCTTCGCACACTGGAAGCCTTCAGCCCGGAAACCGGAGAGCTGAGGATTGCCATTGAACTGAATGACGTACAAATCAATGTACCAAAATCCTTTCGATTTGAAATACCCAAACACTATGAAAGGACCGAATGACCGGTTAGTTAACAGGCGGCCCGGCTGGACGGTTCTTTGCCTGCTACTCCTTTGCTGGATGATTGTTCCTGGCACAGCCTTGGGGCAATCAAAAAAGGATTTGGAAGAAAAGCGCAAGAAAATCCTGCGCGATATTGAGACTACCCAGCGGATGATCAAAAAGACCGCCCAAAGCAAAGAAGCAACCTACGACCGCTACATCGCCCTTCAAAGTCAGATACAAAGCCGGGAGGCGCTGATCCAAAACCTGGAAGAAGAGATTTTAGCGGCAGAGGAGGGTATTTCCAGAAACCAGCAGGTCATCAATTCCCTTTCCGTTGATGTTTCCCGAATGAGGGAAGAGTATGGCAAAACCGTTCGAAATGCATTTCGAAGAAAAACGCTCAGCAGCCCGCTCCTTTATATCCTTTCCGCCGAAAGTTTGAACCAGGCCTTCCGACGGTGGTTGTTTCTTCGCAAATACGACGAGCGACGTAAAGAGCAGGCAGAAGCGATCCGTTTCACCCAGGAAATGCTCGCCCGAAAAAATTCCGGACTTCAGGAAACACGAGCAGAAAAAGAAGCACTGCTGGGGTCGGTACAGGGGCAAAAGCTTACCCTCTCCCAGGAGTTGACGGAAAAGGATGTAATTCTTAAGGACCTGAATAAAGACGAAGCCAGGCTAAAATCTGATCTGGAAAAGAAAAGAGCTGCGCATGAAGCGTTGAACTCAGCCATTGAAGCCATCATTCAGGAAGAGGTCCGAAAAAGAATTGAGGAAGCCCGGACCAAACCCAAACCTGTGGCAGAAGCGGCACCGAAAGAGACAGCCAAGCCTTCGGAAAAAAAGACGGAAAGCAAAGTTTCGAAACCCTCAGAGCCCGAAAAAGCGCCCGAAATCGTAGCTGGAGCCGCAGATAACCTCACGCTTAATTTCCAAAAGAGCAAAGGAAGATTACCATGGCCTGTTGAAAGCGGTTTTGTTTCCAGAGCCTACGGGAAGCAAAAGCATCCAACCCTGAAAAACATTGAAATTACCAACAACGGCGTAGATATTCGTACAGAAGAAGGGGCTTCGGTGCGAAGTGTTGCCGAAGGCAAGGTGGCGGGAGTACAATTTGTACCAGGGCATGATTATACAGTGATCCTTCAGCATGGCGACTATTACACGGTATACACCAACCTTTCCTCTACCCCCCTAGCAAAAGGGCAGGAGGTTAAGGCCAAGCAAACCATTGGTACGGTGAGCACCAACAATATCACCGGCACCTCGGAGCTTCATTTTGAAGTGTGGCAGCAAAAAGAGCGGATGAATCCTTCGCTTTGGATAAAAAAATAGGCTTTTTGCTTTACAATACATGAGAAAACTTCACATTATCAGCATGTTTGTGCTGACGGTTGTCGGTTGTGCCCATTCCGTTCAGGCGCAAAACACACTGACCGCCAAATCGGTCGCTGTTCTTCCGGCAGAAGCTGTCAATGAAAGCAGCATACAGTCCTTTTGGGAAACCGGGGAAAGCCCGGATACCTCCAAAGCCACCTTGCGCGTCAGGGTACTCGAAAAGGGGCTTCGGAATGACCCTGTACAAGGCGCCACTGTGCTACTGAAAAGAGAGGACGATAAAATGCTGGGCAGGGTGACGATGCCGGATGGCCGATGCCAGTTCAGTTCTGCACCGGCATCCTACACGGTAAGAGTTCAAATGACCGGCTTGAAAACACTGGAAAAAACAGGAATAGTCCTCCAAGGCGGAGCCGTATATGATCTGGAAATAAGGATGGCAAAAAACTAGCGGTGAAACACTAAAAGTCTGATTAAAAAAGAAGCCCCTGCAAGATAGCTTGCAAGGGCATTGTTTTTTTATGTTGGTGTACTTATTCCTCTTCTTCGAAGTACCCTTTTACCCGGTACTTGGATTTTTCTAAAGGTTTTAGTTTTTTCTTTTTAAATTCTTGATCTTGTTGGCGGAAATCGCGGTCGTCAGGACGGCGGAGTTCTTTTTTGTGATTCTTTTCCCAATGTCTCATGGCAAAAGTAAATTAAGGTTTTTGTGCTTTTTGATGCTTATGCTAAGCGTTTTTGTAAAAAGCACAGGTGAAAAGATAATGGTGTAAGAATGCAAAATAGAGAGTGTTCAGAAAACTGTGTCAATCAAATCTTTTGAATTCAGTGATTCTGTTGTTAAAATGAATTTCGAGTTGCAAATAGATACTATTCCAAGCCATAGTGGATATGCTCCATTGGATTGTGATATTTTTGATTGCGACAAAGAGAAGTTTTT
>JADZFI010000448.1 GCA_020850025.1 Saprospiraceae bacterium | reverse complement strand
GCAAACTCATCACTTGTATGAGTTGCTGGATGCGGGAAAGATTGTGCTCATTGAAATTTCCGCCACCTGGTGCGCGCCCTGCTGGGTATATCACAACAGTCAAGCGCTTCAGGATTTATATGCGGAGCATGGCCCGCAAGGCACCGACCGCTTGCGTGTATTCTGGATTGAAGGCGACCCAAGCACAAACACAAACTGCATTTATGGCCCTGCGGGCTGTAACGGTGGCTCGGCAGGTGATTATACTCAGGGTGTTGCGTATCCCATTCTGGATAATGCAGATATTGCCAACACCTATCAAATTGCCTACTATCCAACGCTTTATATCATTTGCCCCAATAAGAGATTGTATGAGGTGGATCCTCTGAGCGCTGAAGACTTGTGGGAGAAAGCCAGCACCTGCCCGGTAGCTCATGGCGCCAACAATGCCGGAATTTTCGAATATGCTACCGGAGCTTTACTCCATGAAATATGCGGCACTCAGGAAGTTAACCCCCACTTCTTGCTCACCAACGTGGGTACAACACCGCTGACACAAGCAACCATTGAGCTCAAATGGAACAATAGCACCGTACAAACCCTGGAATGGACCGGAGATTTGCCTACTTATGGAGAGGCGCCGGTAACATTCCAGCCCCTGAGTATTACCAATACCGGATCCCTTCCAGCCAGTATTTCCCAAATCAATTACGGGGTTGGAGACGAGGACCTCGAGAACAATGACCGAATTGACAACTTTTCAAAGGCAAAAAACTTTAATAGCACTCAGGTATTGCTGAAAATCCGAACCGATCAATACGGGGAAGAAACTTATTGGGAATTGCGTGACGACGAAGGGGCTGTGCTGGAATTTGGCGGAAACCAGTTGGTTGGACCCAATGGCGGCGGAGCTTTCCCGCTCGGAACCCCGATTGGCCCGGGTACTTATCCGAGTCTGACCATCATTAGGGATACGCTGGAATTGCCGGCTAACGGATGCTACTCCATTCACTTCTCGGATGCCTACGGCGACGGTATGTGCTGCGATTTTGGAGCCGGTTATTTCCGCATGTACAATCTGGACGATCCGAATGTACCCATTCTCTCCGGTGGCGAGTTCGACAATTATGCCCGGAGGGCATTCGGAGCAGGGGTTATTTCCGCTACATCGGAAACGATTTGGGAACACAACCTGGAGATATTTCCCAATCCGGCAAGTAGCCAGGTGCACATTGACATAGTGACACCCTCCGTGCCGGTTACCGGAATTCGTATTTTCAATGCTTTTGGGCAATTAATTACGGTACTTCCGAACCAGACAGGCGGTAATACCAGCTGGCAGGTTGAAGTAGGTTCATGGCCTGCAGGCGTGTATTTTGTGCAAACCAGCGTCGGTGGTCAGGTAGTGTCGCGGAGCTTTGTGGTAGAGAAGTAATTACCTGCTTTGCCGGGCAATGACTTCCATTTGCCGGGCCATATATTTTCCCAGAATATCAAACTCAATATTCACGGAATCGCCAGGCTTCAAGGCCTTGAAATTGGTGTGCTCCCAGGTATATGGAATAATGGCCACCGAAAAATCATCCATTCCGGGTGATACCACGGTAAGGCTCACTCCGTTCAGGCAAACCGACCCTTTGTCAACGAGCAACCCTGCTTTTTCCGGCCGAAAGCGGAACGTATATTTCCATGAGCCTCCGGTTTCAAGCACTTCCACACAGGTTGCCAGTTCATCTACATGGCCTGGAACGATGTGCCCATCGAGGCGACCACCCACCGGAAGGCAGCGCTCCAGATTCACCAGCGTTCCCGGCTGCCAATCGCCCAGATTGGTGCGGCGAAGGGTTTCTTCTACCGCAGTAACCTTATGCCAACCGTCGCCCAGTCCCACCACGGTAAGACAAACCCCGTTGTGACAAACGCTTTGGTCAATTTTCAATTCAGCAGAAATGGCACTTTCTACCGTAAAATGAACGTTGGAAAGTTCTTTTTCTACAGACTTGACTGTGCCGAGCGATTCTATAATTCCGGTAAACATAGGCGGAGGGAGGCAGGGGCTAGCCGTACAGTTCGTAATGGATTTGGCTGCGATCGTACTTTAATTGAACCAGCAGATTGGCTACAACTTCATCAATCATATTACTCCAGCCGCAGAGATAGAAAGCAACATCCGGGCGTGGCATTGCATATTCCTGTAGGTAAACCTGGTGCACATATCCTTTCCAGCCGGGCCAGTTTTCCTGTCTGGATAAAGCTACGTCATACCGGAAGCCAGGCATCGTGCGGGTCAATGCTTCAAATTCTTCCCGATAGAGAATATCATTTTCAGTGCGTGCGCCAAAAATGAGGTGGATGTTGCGGTGGGGTTTGCCTGATTTTTTCAGGTCAAGTATCATGCTTCTGAAAGGAGCAATGCCGGTTCCGGTACAAATGAATACCAGGTCCTTGTTGATCTCTTCCGGAAGCACAAAACCGCCATCAGGCCCCTTGAGCTTGATGGCTGAGCCTTCCTTTACCTCCTCAAACAGAAACCTGGAACCACTACCCGACTCTGAACGAACAATGCACAATTCCAGGGCATTGCTGCCATCAGGAGCATTGGCAATGGAATAACTTCTCCAGCGCTGCAGACGTTTATCCCCAATGGGAAGATCCATGGTAACAAACTGTCCGGCCCTGAAGTCGAAGGATTGCACCTCCGGCACCTCCAGCAGAAAACTCCGCACATTGGGGGCAATGGACTCAATTTTTCGGACAATACCTTCGTGCCAATTTGTGGGCATAGACGGTTTACGGCTTACGATGTACGACTTACGAGTAAGCCGTGATAGTTGAAATTTAACAATCATTCAAGACAAAAGTTGATGGGAGTAAGCACTAATCCAAACCTTATGTTCAAATCGTAGATCGTAAGTCGTACATCGTAAGTCTACAACTCTAACCATTTTTTACTGCTTTTGCCGCTGGCAATAACCTTTTCAATGAAACGCATGCCACGAACGCCATCCTGGATCGTAGGAAAATCGGCATGAATCGGGTCTGGTTGCTGGCCGGCCATGTGGGCGCGCACACAGTGGGCAAAATTGCGGTATATATTCGCGAAAGCTTCAAGATAGCCTTCCGGGTGTCCGGCGGGAATGCGGGTGGCTGCAGCGGCTTCCGGATACAATGACCCCACGCCCGTGCGGTACACCTGGTTGGGTTTGTCCAGCCATTTCACGATCAGCGTGTTGGGCTCCATTTGTCGCCATTCCAGTCCGCCTTTTTCGCCATAAACACGAATATTGAGATTGTTTTCCTCCCCGGCTGAGATTTGGCTGGCATGCAGGATGCCCTTTGCTCCACCTTCAAAGCGGAGCAATACATTGCCGTCGTCGTCCAGCAGTCGACCGGGCACGAAGGTGGAAATATCAGCGCACAGCTGCTTGATTTTCAATCCGGTAATATATTCTGCCAGATTCTCTGCATGCGTACCGATATCGCCCATGGCGCCGGCAATACCGCTTTTGGATGGATCTGTGCGCCAGGCGGCCTGTTTTTGGCCGGAGGCTTCCAGTTGGGTACTCAGCCAGCCCTGGGGGTATTCCACCACCACTTTGCGGATGGGGCCCAGTTCGCCATGACGAATCATTTGGCGCGCCTGTTTGACCATTGGATAGCCGGTGTAATTGTGCGTCAATGCGAACACCATTTCCGTTTTGGCCACGATTTTCTCCAGATTTTGAGCTTCTTTCAGGCTGAACGTCACCGGTTTGTCGCAAATAACATGGAATCCGTTTTCCAGCGCCATTTTGGCCGGGGCAAAGTGCACATGATTGGGCGTAACAATGCTCACAAAATGCATCCGCCGATCGGGGCGCATCCGTTTTTCCATGAGGATCATTTCCCGGAAACTGCCGTAGCAGCGCTCTGGCGGCAGGCTCAGATCGGCCCCGGAGGCCTTGGATTTTTCCGGATCGCTGCTGAAGGCGCCGCAAACGAGTTCTATCTCGCCGTCCAGCGCGGCCGCCATGCGGTGTACCGCCCCGATAAATGCCCCTCGTCCACCACCCACCATACCCATGCGAAGTTTATTTTTCATAAGATCAGAAGTTTGAAAAAGATCAGTGATGGTTATTGTTTTTGAAAATGGAATCCTGTACTTTTGAATGAAAGGCGCCAAGGCACTTAAACACT
>JADZFI010000447.1 GCA_020850025.1 Saprospiraceae bacterium | reverse complement strand
CGTTCTCCTTGCCTCCCTGACCTTGTCGGCCATCGTGGCCTGCAAGTCGTTTGGCAAGAAAGAGCAACCTTCTGCCAACATCAAAAACAAACCCGACACCAATATGCCTATTGCTGCCCTGCCCGCCGCCCCCGGCGATTATGCCGAAGACTGGAAAATAGTGGACAGCCTGCAGGGTGAAGGGCTATTCCGCAGCGCTCTGGAAAAAACCGAAGCGATTTATGCCCGTGCCCAGAAAGACAAAAACGGGCAGCAAATTGTAAAAGCCCTGCTCTACCGCGGTAAATTCATCACCATGCTCGATGAAGACGGCCTCACCAATGCCATCAACCTGATGGAAAAAGAAAGCATGAGTGCCGCTCAGCCGGAGAAATCCGTGATGCAAAGCATCCTCGGACAACTCTACGCCACCTATCTCCAAAATCAGGGCTGGAAACTCCGCAACCGCACCCCCGTTCCGGATAGCGAAGGCGGCGATATCCTCACCTGGAGCGCCGATCAGATTGAACAACATGCGCTTGAGTTGTACGACGCCTCCGTGAGTCAGGATGCCCTGCTGCGCGGCATTCCGGTGGAACAATTCCGGGATATTGTCACCCCGGGCGACAATGATTCCATCGGAAAAACTCCCCTCCGCCCTACCCTGTTCGACCTGTTGGCACACCGGGCGCTGTCGCATTTCAGCAACGAACGCAGTTACCTGACCGAACCGGCCAATGTATTCCGCCTGAACGATGCCGGCGACTTCGCGGAATGGTCGGTATTCCTCAAAAACAAATACGAAACACAGGATGAATATTCCGGCAAGTGGCGGGCCATGCGGCTGTTTCAAAAGGTGCTGACGGCCCACAGCCTCCAGCTTTCTATTGACCCATCCTCCCGAAAAGCTGCATTGGTAGATGCCGATCTACTGCGCCTCCAGTTCGTGTACAACAACTCGATGCTGGAAAACAAATCCGAGCTCTACCTCCAATCGCTGGAGCAACTCAAAAAATTTGCCGCCGGACTAGCCTCCCAGGCAGAAATCTCCTACCAGATAGCCGCGCATCTAGAAATACTGGATGGCCCGGACAAGGCGGCAAATGCCCGCCGCGCAGTAGCCGAACTTCGCGAAGCCATTCAGCGTTACCCGGGGAGCTATGGCGCACAAATATGCCAAAATCTGCTCAAGGAAATAGAGCGACCGGAACTGTCTACCATGGTAGAGGAAGTCAACCTGCCCGACCAACCGGTACTGGTTCAGGTTACCTACAGCAACCTTAAAAAAGTATGGGTCAAAGTGGTCAAAACAGATTTCGACCTCGATCGCTGGGAGGCTTTGCCCTACAATGAACAATACGAGTATTTAAACCGCTTAAAGCCGATCCAGTCCCGCACCTGGGACCTTCAGGATCCCGGCGATTACCAACAGCATCAAACCGAAATATACCTGGACAAACTGCCTCTGGGCAACTACTGGGTCATTGTGACCAGCAGCGACGATACCAAGGCCATCACCACCATTGCCGGATACGCCAATTTTGCCGTGTCCAATCTGGCGGCGGTCAGTTACCAGGAAAAAGGCCAGACGAATTTTGTGCTGGCGCACCGAAATACCGGCGCACCGCTCTCCGGCGTCCAGATCAGCTATTTCCGGAAAGACTGGGACAGTGGCGTCCAGCGCCTGAAACTGGTGAGCACCGCTACCAGCGACCGAGATGGATTCGTGGAAGGCAAAAATGCAGCCAACGGACAAACCCTGCACGTTCTGGCTCAACAAGGCGCCGACAGCTTGTGGATCGGGCAGGCGTATGGTTACCGGCAGGGCAGCAATCCGTCGCCCGGGCCGCAGGTACTCTTTTTCACAGACAGAAGCATTTACCGGCCCGGCCAAACGGTGTATTTCAAGGGTCTGGTGTACTCGCCTGCGCACGGAGGCAAAACCCCTTCTATCCTGCCCAACCGCTCGGTTACGGTGAAATTCCACGATGCCAACGGACAGGTAAAGAACACGTTGAAACTAAAATCCAATGAATTCGGCACCTTCCAGGGCAGTTTCGCCGCTCCAGCAGCGGGTTTGATGGGCAATATGAGCCTGCAAGCCAGCGATGGAGCACAGGGACAGACCTATTTCAGCGTGGAGGAATACAAGCGTCCGCGATTCGAAGTGGTGCTGAACCCCGTGGAAGGCGCTATTCGCGTGAACGACAAGGTGACGGTAAAGGGAGAAGCTAAAAACTATGCAGGAAGCGTGGTGGACGGCGCCCAGGTGAAATACCGGGTGGTGCGCAGGGCCCGATTCCCGTTTTGGGACTATGGGTTCTACTGGCGCAGGCCTCCCTATTTTGACCGCCCAGAAATGGAAGTTGCCAATGGCGTCACAACCAGCGGCGCCGACGGCAGTTTTAACTTCGATTTCACGGCCATTCCTGACCCCATGATCCCTAAAAAGGACAAGCCGCTTTTCGACTATCAGGTGCTGGTGGATGTGACAGACATTACCGGGGAAACCCGAAGCTCGGAAACCAACCTGAGCGTAGGCTACGTGGCGCTCCAGGTAGAATGGAATTTACCGGAGGAGATCGCCCTGGACAGTCTGCGAAAAATCGGGTTACGCACCACCAATACGGCCGGACAGACACAGGCGGCAACCGGAACCATCAACATTCAAAAGCTGGTGGCGCCTAAAGTAATGTTCCGCTCACGTCTTTGGGATCGCCCGGATTTGCCGGTGATCGCTAAAAACACCTTCGAGGGTTTGTTCCCCGATCTGGCCTGGAAAGACGAAGACAACCCGGAAACCTGGGGCAGAGAAGATTTCACCCGTACCGTCAAATTCAACACCGGCGCCGCCCAGACGGTGGATTTGCATGAGGGCAGGATGCAGGTCGGTTGGTACGCCGTTACCCTGCAAACGGTTGACGCCTATGGCGAAGCCATTGAAATCAAAAAATTTGTGCGCGCCTGGACGGCCGATAACCGCTTTGAAAAACCCGGTGTGGCTGCTGAAAAGACCACCCTGGAGCCGGGAGAAACGGCCAGGTTTATTTTTGGCGGCAAACCGGATGGACTGCATTTCTTTTTCACCCAGATGCAGGGCGGTGAACTCCTGAAACCGGAATGGGTGAGCAGCCGCGTGAAAAACCTTTACTCCATTGAAATCCCGATCCGGGAATCCGATCGCGGAGGCATACCTACGTACAGTTTCTGTGTTAAAAACAACCGGATTTACGGGATAAACAACATTAACCTGTCTGTTCCCTGGAGCAACAAGGACCTGAACATCAGTTACGAAACCTTCCGCGACAAACTGGCGCCCGGCCAGCAGGAAGAATGGCGCATCAAAATTTCCGGCCCGAAGAAAGACAAGGTAGCCGCAGAAATGGTGGCGGCCATGTACGATGCCTCTCTGGATGAATTCAGGCCCCATCAGTGGTCGGAGGTATCCTACCCTTTCTACTTTGCCAATGTGTACTTCAATACCGGTAACGGATTTGGAGCCCAACCTGGCGACCGGCGATTCGATTATTCCCAACCTACCCTCAACCCCTACCGTTTATATCAGGAACTCAATTTGTTCGATTTCCCGATCTGGGGCAATCGGCGGGATTACGGGATGGACCGTATGATGATGGCTGCACCGTCAGCAGAGGGTCGCGATATGAAGATGATGGAGGCCGAAGAAGCCCCTAAAGCCGCAGGCATGGCAGCTGCAAAGCCCGGCGGTCCGCCCAGCAATATTCCGACGCAAGCGCCCGGTCCTATTCGTCCGGAAGCTTCCAAGCCTGCGCCGACCATCCGGAAAAACCTGAATGAAACGGTGTTCTTTTTCCCGGAGTTACGCACTGACGCCGACGGCAATATTGTGCTGAAATTCACCATGAATGAAGCCCTGACCCGCTGGAAACTGCTCACCTATGCACATACCAAAGAACTGCAACAGGCCCTTTCAGTAAAGGAGGTAGTGACACAAAAAGACCTCATGATCATTGCCAACCCTCCGCGATTCCTTCGCCAGGGCGATGAAATAGAGATTTCAGCCAAGGTGAGCAACCTGTCCAAAGAAAAGATGGAAGGCAACGCCACCCTTGCCCTGCTGAATGCCCTGGATCTCGGCAATGTGGAAGCCTCCTTCGGTCTGGCCAAAAACAACCGGATAGCGCGCTTTTCCATACTGCCTGGCCAGTCAGGCGCTGTCTCCTGGCGCATCAAGGTGCCGGAAGATTATTCCGGAGCCGTCACCTGGCAAATCACCGCGTCTGCCGGCAGCTTCCAGGACGGAGAAGAAAGTACCATCCCGGTAGTATCCAACCGGATGATGGTCACTGAAACCATGCCTATAGCGCTGCGAGGCAATCAGAACAAGACTTTCACTTTTGAAAATTTAAAATCAGCGCCGGAGAACGGCAGCCTGAGCACTCACCGGTACACCCTGGAGTTCACCAGCAATCCGGTTTGGTATGCCGTGCAATCGCTGCCCTACCTCATGGAATACCCGCATGAGTGCTCGGAGCAGATCTTCAGTCGGATGTACGCCAACACGCTGGCCTCCAGTGTGGTGGAAAAAATGCCACAAATCAAACGGGTCTACGAGCGCTGGAAAGGCACAGATGCCATGAAGTCCAACCTGAGCAAAAACCAGGAACTGAAATATGCCCTCCTGGAAGAAACGCCCTGGGTGCTGGATGCGCAAAATGAAGAGCAACAAAAGCAGAACATCGCGCTGTTGTTCGATTTGAATAAAATGGCCTCCGAGCAGGAAAAAGCCCTGAGCACCCTGCAGGAGCGACAATTAGGCAGCGGCGGCTGGCCCTGGTTTACGGGCGGGCAGGACAGCTGGTACATTACCCAGTACATTGCCACCGGGTTCATGCACCTTCAAAAACTGGGCGCATTTGACCCCAACAAAGATCAGCAAACCAATCGCATGTTGAACAAGGCCATGACTTACTGTAATGGCAAGCTCAACGACCAATATGCCAAACTGGAAGCCCTGGCGCAACAGGGCAAAGCCAAATTGGAAGACGACCATCTCGACGGCATGGCGATTCAGTTCCTGTACCTGCAATCCTTTGCACCTATGGACAAGCCATCCAAACCTGTTGGGTATTACCTCGGGCAGGCGGAGAAGTATTGGCTGGGCAAAGGGCTGTATCAGGAAGGCATGCTGGCCCTGGCCCTGCATCGCTTTGGCCGCAAAGAGGCTGCTCAGCGCATCGTGGCAAGTCTGCGCGAGCGCGCCACCATGAAAGAAGAACTGGGCATGTACTGGCCCGTTGACTGGGGTTTTTACTGGTACCAATTGCCCGTGGAAACACAGGCACTCATGGTGGAGGTATTCAGCGAGGTGGCCAATGACCAGAAAGCTGTGGAAGAGCTGCGCATCTGGTTGTTGAAAAACAAACAAACCAACCGCTGGGAAAGCACCAAGGCCACTGCGGAGGCGGTATATGCCCTGCTGCTGAACAACGGAACAGCCAACAGCTGGCTTTCCAATGCTCAACCTGTAAAGGTATCCATGGGCGGCAAACCGATGAACGTCGGCGAAATAGAGCCTGGAACCGGTTATTTCAAACAAGCCTGGAATGGCAGCGAAGTGAAGCGCTCCTGGTCGGAGATCAAAGTGGAAAACCCCAACAGCAACATTGTATGGGGCGCAGCTTACTGGCAGTATTTTGAAGACCTTGACAAGATCAAAGACTTCAAAAAAACACCGCTGACCATTGTCAAGCAGTTGTTCCTGGAAGAAAACTCCGCCACTGGGCCGGTTTTAAAACCCATTGCGGAGGGCCAATCCCTCAAACGCGGCGATAAGATCAAGGTGCGCATTGAGATTCGGGTGGATCGCCCCATGGAATTTGTACACCTGAAAGATATGCGTGCCGCCGGACTGGAGCCTGTGAATGTACTCAGCGGTTACCGCTGGCAAGGCGGACTGGGCTATTACGAAAGCACCAAAGACCTGGCGACGCACTTCTTCATTGATTATCTGCCACGTGGCACTTTCGTATTCGAATATCCACTGGTGGTTTCCCTGCGCGGCGACATGAGCAATGGCATCACCACGATGCAGTGCATGTATGCGCCGGAGTTCACCAGTCATTCGAAAGGGGTAAGAGTCAAAGTCGAGTAAAAGGCGCGGGGGACACGAAGGCGCGAAGGCAAGAAGGCATAAAGAATGGAAAACAAAGAAACTGTTGCGGAACTTTTTAGTCGGTTCGCAGAGGTATATCAGGAGCGGTATATGGACCAAAGTCTGTATGCGGAGGGACTGGATGCTTTTCTGGCACCCCTGATCGGCAATCCGCCCAAAGTGCTGGATGTAGCCTGTGGGCCGGGAAACATCACCCAATATCTGCTTGCACGCAGACCTGAAATCGATGTTCTGGGCATTGATCTGGCAGAAAAAATGCTGGAACTTGCTTGCAATAACAATCCAACGGCACATTTTAAGCAGATGGATGCCCGGAACATTGAGCAGTTGCCCAACCGGTTTGATGGGATCATTTGCGGTTTTGTATTGCCTTATTTGTCAGGGGAAGAAACCGTCTCGTTGATTCAGCAGTGTAGTACGCGTTTGAATCCGAATGGACTGCTTTACCTCAGCACCATGGAGGATAAGTATGAAAAATCGGGGTATCAGTTGCCGAGCTCCGGACAGGGGCCAGGAGTGTATATGTATTTCCATGAGGCCGCCCAACTGATCGGGGTATTGGAAACCAATGGGTTTGAGGTGATTTTTCAGGATCGGAAAAAATATCTGGACAATAAAGGCGGGCCAGTCACAGATTTGATCCTGTTGGCAAGAAAAAGCGCATGATTCCCCCCCTACCCCATCTGTGTGAAATCTGTGAAAAAAATCTGCGTAAAATCTGTGCGAAATAACTCCGCCCAAAAAAAAGGTGCGGAGAAACAAGTCTCCACACCTTTCTTTACAAAGTCTTTTTGCTGGTCAATTACCCGTTTGCCTTCTTATAATCTGCCAGTAACTTCTCCAGACCGATATCTGTGAGCGGGTGATTGAAGAGTCCGAGGATGGCAGAGAGCGGACAGGTCACCACATCAGCTCCGGCCTTAGCGGCTTGAACGATGTGCAGCGGATTGCGGATACTGGCAGCGAGGATAGCGGTTTCGTATCCGGCAGTGCCGTAAATCTCAAAAATATCTTTGATGAGTTTCATGCCATCCCAGCCTGTATCATCCACTCGGCCGATGAAAGGAGAAACATAGGTAGCACCTGCTTTGGCAGCCAGAATGGCCTGGCCGGCAGAAAATACCAGGGTGCAATTGGTGCGGATACCCAGTTCGCTAAAATGAGCGATGGCTTT
>JADZFI010000446.1 GCA_020850025.1 Saprospiraceae bacterium | reverse complement strand
TCAGGTGGTCGGCCAGCTCTTTGCCGTTAACACGCACGAGCTGGATTTCATTTTCCATAGCCTCAGACGCGCTGTTTCCGGTGCGATCGTTTATTACTCCAATGCTGGGAATAAATTGAACATCAGAGCGCAGTTGCCCAGCTTTTACCGGCTCGCAGTGGAAGGAATATTCCATCAGACATTCATTGAGCTTTAATCCGGAAAAATAGGCTGCGGTTGGGGATCCGGGGACAGCCAGATTTTGCTCGTTTACCAGGCGAAGCGTGTCAAACTGGAAGGAACTTTGGCTGGAGCGTACCCAATACCGGGAATTGTTCCTGGCAATTAAAGTGGCAGAGCCAACAGGCATCAGCCAGTAACCGCCACTTTGACGTTGAAATACAATCACCATTTGTTGCGCATCCCGATTGATATTGGCAACAAACGCATCATCGAGCCCCAATTTATTGCAGGAAATCGTGCCTTGAGGCAACTCGGGAGAGTAATGTCCTGCACCCTTGGTCATAAAAATGAAATGTTCCTGAATATTGGGCTTAATGGCATAAGCCCAAACTGCATTATCTCCTTTGGCACTTGGGTAAGAATACCTGTACTCCATCTGATTCATGCAGTCGCGGCTAAACATTACATAGGTAACTTCCTGGGCTCCCACCATCGGAACCACAAACATGAGAAGTAACGCTGGCAAAATGTGTTTCATGGCAAATACTTTTGCTGGTGAAATGGGTATTGGTGTTAGGTTAATTTTCTGCAAGGTTATGGCAGAAAATTGAAAATATAGCCTGAAAATCAACAAGATGGCAAAATATGAGAAAAAAAACCAACATTTACCTTTGAATTAAGCCATTTCTCATCTCCGAACAGGCATCGAATCTCCCAAGTTCCTATAATTTTGCCCCATGTCAAAACCTCTTATTCTCGTCACAAACGACGACGGCATTGTTGCGCCTGGCATACGGGCGCTGGTTGAAGTTGCTTCCACACTGGGCGATGTAGTGGTGGTAGCCCCTGACTCCCCTCAAAGCGGTCAGGGTCATGCCATAACCATACACGAACCTCTTCGTCTAAACAAAGTTAACCCCTTTCCCGGCATTGAAGCATGGGAATCTTCCGGCACACCGGTGGATTGTGTGAAACTGGCCAAACACGTAGTGCTGAAAAACCGGAAAATTGATTTGTGCGTGTCCGGTATCAACCACGGAAGTAATGCCAGTATCAACATCATTTACTCCGGCACCATGTCGGCTGCCATGGAAGCAGCCCTGGAAGGCATTCAGAGCATCGGGTTTTCCTTGCTGGATTACAGTTTTGATGCAGATTTTGAGCCTGCAAAGCCCTGGATTAAGAAAATCATGGAATACATGCTTGCACGCCCATTTCAACCCGGCTATCTGCTTAATGTCAACATACCTAAACTTCCCTCCAATGAGTTGCGAGGCCTGAAGATTTGCCGCCAGGCGGATGCCCGCTGGATTGAAAACATGATTGAAGGTCGCGACCCGGCCGGGCGCCCCTACTACTGGCTGAGCGGCGATTTTCTGCACAACGACAAGTCGGAGGATACCGATATCTGGGCACTGGAAAACGGATATATCTCCATCGTACCATCCATCCACGACCTCACCAATTACCCGGCCATCCCAACACTCAAAGACCTGGAATAACCGTCTACCGTTCACCGTCAACCGTCAACCGTCATGTTACAAAGAGATGAAATCTGGATTGGCCTGCTTTATGGCATTTTGGTCCCTGCAGCAGGCTTTTTAGTGCTGTATAACCTCTTTTCACTGCTCGAAATCAAAGGCGCCGCCAGCGGAATAGGATTTTCCGAAAACTTCCGGGAGCGCACGCTGGCCATTGTGGCCATTGCACTGAACTTGTTTATCCTGAGCCGTTTTCGCAAAAGAAGGTGGGAAAAAGCCATGAGAGGCGTGGTCATTGCTACCTCCTTGCTGGCCATCGCCTGGTTAATGTTGTATGGGGTGAAGCTGTTCTGACAAAATTGGCCTGACTTAGAGGCAAAAATGCCATTGGCAAGCAATTCCCGGCGCCGGCAGTATTGTATTTTTGAGGCTACCTTTTCCCTAATCCCGAATGGTTGCCCAAAATCGCCCTTCTGAGAAGGTCACCTTTTTAGGGTTAATTACATTTATTCGTGGTTCTTTGATATTAAACGATGCATGGAAGGTACCCTCTACCCGTTTGTTGGGCAAATCAATTTTGGTGATCACCAGACGATTTAGCACGTCTGTGCTGTCTACACGGTAGGAATCTTCTGTTACATCACCGTCTGATTGCCAGGTTGAATAAGAAGGAGAAACTTTACTTTCTGGAGGTGTCGTATAAATATCAGTATGAAAACGATACTCCCCCTCACCACCTACCTTTAAGGCAGATCCAATTCCAATTCTTTCCCGAATAAAACCCTGTGCTGTGTAGGTAAAAAACTGTAAACTAATCTTTGTTGAATCCAGAAAGGCCGTTTTGCAAAAGACGGAAGCCTTCCATGCATGGGTTAGTTTATTGGCGTAAGCCGCTCCTTTGGAGGTGTCTCCTGGCGAATAAATCGGGACATAGATAGGCGTAGTGGGCAATTTCGGATCTGGTATATCCGAACCGAATGACTGTTTATCGCAAGCGCCTGTCAGAACAGCGATAATTGAAAGAAGACAGTATGTAAGATGTACTTTCATAATTCAGGCGTATTATAAGGTTTAATAAGCACTTCTACATTCCATAATCCCTTTCCACCAGGCATACCCTGGTTTTATACGCTGCATACCATTTTTCACGACCAGATCTCTGCGCTTCCAGATGCTCCGCATGTGCTTTCCAGGCGCGAATGGAATCCAGGTTATCCCAATAGGAAATGGTGATGCCCAGTCCGTCCCGAACTGATTCATGGCCAAGATAACCGGGTTGCATCTCTGCCAGCTCTACCATCCGTTGAGCCGTTTCATGATACTGTTGGTCATCCTCCTCCGTCCGGATATTGGAAAATATGACCGCGTAATAAGGTGGCGGGGGTGTTTTTGCAATCATAGTCATTGAGCTGATTTTATTCCAGTTTCCACGTAGCACCGAACTGCTCCACCAGGATATTGTCGTAATAATCTGCTTTTTCAAACAGTGCTTTCAACATAACCTGCCCAGTTTCCTCATTTAAATAACGGTCAAAAATGAGCAGAGAGAGCACAATATCCTGTTCATGGACACTTAAGGTGAGCGCCTCGTTGGTATAGTTCTCACGGAGTAAATATTCGTAAAGCGGCTTGATGTCTTTTTTAGGCAGCTCGCACAACAACGCATCAGCAGACAGTAGTCCGGTTTTATCGTGGTACGTAAGGACGATGGTTGCACTACCCTGCTTGATTTCCCAGGCATTGGGGCCGGAGCGACTCAATTGCACATCATGACCGATGGCACTGATCAGGCTTTCTATGGTTTTGGCGGTACCTGAGGGTAAGTAATCATCCACAAATGATGGCAGCTCCGCCTTGTGACCGCAATGCACGCAAAGCTTATTTTCCACACTGGCTTCCGTCAGTATGTTCATGCAGGCGGTACATCTGGAAGCGTTGTCGGAGTGCATGGCCTGGAACTGATCCAGGGTAGTTTCCAAGTACCGAACCGGCAGGGAGAAGCCAGTATTGTCGCCATTTCTGATGACAAAAGTATTGATGCCAACAATTTCCCAATCCGCATCCACCAATGGCCCTCCGGAATTTCCAGGATTCAAGGCTGCATCTATGTGCAGATAGGGTATCCCGTTCATCAACTCCGCTGTGTTGGAAACGATACCGCTTTTCAGAGAGAACTTAAGTCCGAAAGGATGACCAATTGCAGTAACGGCATCCCGCTCCCGAATGGTTTTGGCTGTTCCCAACCTGATTATGGGTAACTCCTCCACGCATTTAGGTGGCTCCAGAAAAGCCAAATCGTACTTGGCATCTATGTAGATCACCTTCGCCAGCTGCTTTTTAAACCTGGCGCCTTCAATCACCACCGTACGGTTTCCTTCCACCACATGATGATTGGTTACCACCAGGCCCCTGTCGCGCAAATAAAAACCGGTACCGGTGCTGTATGGGGTGGCGATTTGAACAATCGTATTGCGGAAGTCTTCAACAAAGTCTGACATAATAAATATGGGCGAATGTACGGACTGTAACGGTACCCATTGATTTTTCGCATAAAAAAAGCGGCTCCCGAATGTTCGGGAGCCGCCAGTTTTATCCAGAAAAGAAGGGAGGCTGATTAAGCCTGCTCTTCGTCTTTCTTTTCTTCTTCAGCAGGTGCTGGTGCTTCTTCGGTTGCTGCTTCAGCAACTTCAGCAGCAGTTTCTTCTGCGGCAGCCACTGTTTCCTCAACAGCAGTTTCAACCGCTTCTTCAACAGGGGCTACTGCTTCTACTGGTGCAGCTGCTACTTCTTCAGCAACCTCTGCTACAGCTTCTTCAGCGGCAACCGCTTCCTCCACAACAGGAGCAACAGGTTCAGCAGCTACTGCCACTTTCTTACCACCACGACGGGTTTTCTTCGCCTGGCGTACTTTGCCCGCATTCGGGTTGTACGTTTCGTTGAAGTCAACCATTTCGATCATTGCTGTTTCAGCGCCGTCGCCACGACGGAAGCCCAGACGAATAATGCGCAGGTAACCACCAGGGCGATTTCCAACTTTTTCAGCAATAGGGCCGAAAAGTTCTTTAACCGCTTCCTTGTTCTGCAAGTGGCTGAAAACCAAACGGCGAGAGTGCGTGGAATTATCTTTAGCCTTGGTGATGATCGGCTCAAAATAGCGACGCAGCGCTTTTGCTTTAGCAAGGGTGGTAGTGATGCGCTTGTGCTCGATCAAGGCGATGGAAAGGTTGGCGAGCAGAGCGCGGCGGTGTGATGCGGTGCGCCCGAGGTTGTTTACTTTATCTCCGTGTCTCATTGTAAAAAGTACCTGATTGACAGGTGGTAGCACCGGAGCTAGCTTCAGAGATCATTTCCGGGGGTCGAAAACCGGAACGTCACCCATTCACTGCATCAAGACGGTTACCACACTTGGTGATGAAATGTTAAAAAAAGGAATGCTGAATGTTGGCGCAATTGCCAAAACATTCACCATTCCTAAGGTTTGATTTATTCTTCGTCCAACTTGTACTTCGCCAAATCCATGCCGAAGGTCAGATTCTTGTCTTGCAATAACTCCTCAATTTCTACCAGCGACTTTTTACCAAAGTTGCGGAATTTGAGCAGTTCGTGTGTGTCGTAACGTACCAGTTCAGCCAAGGTATTGATTTTGGCTGCTTTGAGGCAGTTATAAGCACGTACACTGAGATCGAGGTCTTCCAGAGAAGTTTTGAGCAATTTGCGCATGTGCAGGATGTGCTCATCCACCACGCTTTCTTCACGGTTTGTTGGCGTGTCGAAGGTGATATTCTCGTCGGTGATCAGCATCAGGTGCTGGATCAGGATACGGCTGGCTTCGCGAATAGCATCTTCCGGATGGATGGTGCCGTCGGTTTTAATCTCAATGGTCAGTTTTTCGTAGTCAGTGCGTTGTCCTACACGGGTGCTTTCCACGCGGTAGGCAACGTTCTTAATGGGCGTGTAGATCGCATCAATCGGAATAACGCCGATAGCAGCATCTTTTGGAGCGCCGTCTTCAGCGGGCTGATAGCCGCGACCTTTGCTGATGGTTAATTCAAGTTCAAGGGTTACGGAAGGCTCCATGCGACAAATCAGGAGATCCGGATTCATGATCTTGAACACATTCGTAAAGTCCTCAATATCTGCAGCGCGGAATTCTTCCTTACCGCTGATGGTGAGGTAAATCTTTTCCTGCGGGTTTTTGTCGTCCTGAACCACAGGTTTAATGCGCACCTGCTTGAGGTTAAGCACTATGTCCACCACGTCTTCAACCACGCCTTTGATCGTCGCAAACTCATGGTCAACACCACCGATGCGCACGGCGCTGATGGCATAACCTTCGAGCGAGGAGAGGAGTACGCGGCGAAGCGAGTTACCTACCGTTTGGCCGAATCCCGGCTCCAAGGGTTTGAACTCGAATGTGCCTTCGAAATCTGTTGCTTTTTGCAGCAGGATTTTGTCAGGCTTCTGGAAATTGAGAATACTCATATGTGGAATGCTCCGAGAGAGTGTTGGTGGGAAAAACGAATTTGATTTTAGGCGGGATATATGGGCAATATATTCCGGAAAAATCCGGAGGCAACAAACGCCAAAATGGTTGGCCCTCCGAAAGAGGGCCAACCGAGTGGCTTTTGTTGCCTATTATTTGGAGTACAATTCAACGATCAACTGTTCGTTGATGTTCTCCGGAATCTGATCACGTTGTGGATAGGCAAGGAAAATGCCCTGCATCTTATCTACATTCCACTCCAGCCAGCCAAAGTTGCGTACGCTATTGGTTTTAGCGCCAACATGGGTTGTCACTACATCAAGACCTTTGGATTTACCGCGAACGGCAATGATATCTCCTGGTTTGAGGGAGTAAGATGGAATGTTTACCACTTTTCCGTTAACCGTTATGTGACGGTGACCTACCAATTGGCGAGCGCCACGACGGGTAGGAGAAATACCCAAACGGTAAACCGTGTTGTCGAGACGAGCTTCCAGCAGTTGAAGCAATACCTCACCGGTTACACCGTGACGACGAGTAGCGTTCACGAATGTTTTACGGAATTGGCGCTCCAAAACACCGTAGGTGTATTTTGCCTTTTGCTTTTCCTTCAACTGTTCGGCGTAGTTGGAAGCCTGCTTTTTCTTACGAGACAAGCCGTGCTGCCCTGGAGGATATTTCCGGCGTTCAAATGATTTGTCGAAGCCAAAAATAGGATCGCCGAATGAGCGTGCTTTTTTGGTGGTTGGTCCAGTATAACGAGCCATCTTATTGGAATGTGGTCAATTATTGAATGAATTATACGCGGCGACGCTTTGGAGGGCGGCAACCGTTGTGTGGCATCGGAGTTACGTCGTTGATAACGAGTACTTTGATACCAGACTGGTCAATGGCGCGGATAGCAGATTCGCGACCGGAGCCAGGGCCTTTTACAAATACTTCCGCAGACCGGATGCCAGCTTCGTGTGCTGTCTTGGCGGCATCGCTGGCAGCTACCTGAGCTGCATATGGCGTATTTTTCTTGGAACCACGGAACCCTGCCTTGCCGGCAGAAGCCCAGGAAACAACTTCACCCTGTTTATTGGTGATAGAAATGATGATGTTGTTGAAGCTGGCCTGGATGAACACCATGCCTTCCGGGGTGATTTTCACCTTCCGCTTAACAACTTTTTTTGCTGCACCTTTTGCCATTTTATGAGAATATGGTCAATTTTTGAATGTGGTCAATGTGTTGAATGTGATGAATGTGGGCAAAACAAACCTGTTGACCACATTTCCACATTGGTCACATTACTTAGTTACTTTCTTTTTGCCGGCAACCGTCTTACGCTTGCCCTTACGGGTACGTGCGTTGGTACGGGTGCGCTGTCCGCGCAGTGGCAGACCCTTACGGTGACGAAGGCCACGATAACAACCGATATCCATCAAACGCTTGATGTTCATTTGCACCTCGGAGCGCAACTGACCCTCGGTTTTGTATTCATCGGCGATGATACGGGCGATAGCCTTGATGTTTTCATCCGTCCAAGCCTCAGCTTTGGTAGCCTCGTCGACACCTGCCTTCTCCAGGATTTCCCTTGCAGAAGAGTGACCGATTCCGTAAATATACGTGAGGCTGATAACACCTCTTTTGTGGCGGGGCAAATCTACACCTGCAATACGTGCCATTGTATTTTGTTGATTTTGATGCTGTTGTTAGGTTGATTCGGTTTGGACCGGTGAAACATGGGAATACACCCATCCTCCGAAACACGTCCTTACCCTTGACGTTGTTTGAATTTAGGGTTCTTCTTGTTGATTACGTACAATTTGCCTTTACGGCGAACGATTTTGCAATCAACAGAACGCTTTTTGATGGACGGTCTGACTTTCATATCGTGTCGAATTGTCTGTTTTCAAAAATTTAGAGTACTTGTTAATCAACAAGTTACTTGTAGCGGTAAATGATGCGTCCTCTTGTCAGGTCATAAGGCGACATCTCAACAGAAACTTTGTCGCCCGGGAGAATACGAATGTAGTGCATCCGCATTTTACCGGAAATAGTAGCCAGAATGATGTGCCCGTTCTCCAGTTGAACCTTGAAATTGGCGTTGGACAGGGCTTCTGAAACCACTCCGTCTTGTTTGATAATGTCTTCTTTTGCCATAAAATGGTCGTTTCCCGATTTCGGGGTGCAAAGGTCTAACTTTTAGGCAGTACTTCCTGCAAATTTGGATTATTTTTTATTTCAGCCAGCAAGAAGGAGTGATCCGACAGGATATCAGCCTTGCCTTTCATGACTGCAACTGAGTGTTCAAAGTGGGCGCTAGGAAGTTTATCACGGGTTAAAATGGTCCAGCCATCCTCCAATTGATATACTTCTCTCTTTCCCATGTTCACCATCGGTTCTATCGCGATGGTTAGACCTTCCTGAAGCAAAGGGCCTTTTCCTCGTTTTCCGTAGTTGGGCACATCTGGCTCTTCGTGCAGTGACCGGCCAACGCCGTGCCCTACCAAATCGCGAACTACTCCATAATTATGTTGCCGTTCGCAATATTCCTGAATTGCCGCCGAGATATCTCCAACACGCTTTCCATGCACTGCCTGTTCTATTCCCAGGTACAATGAGGCGTAGGTTACTCGAAGTAGTTCCATGGTGGGCTCATTTACCTGCTGAAAAGCAAAAGTGAATGCAGCATCGCCATAAAAACCTTCCAGTTCTACCCCACAATCCACAGAAACCACATCCTCTTCTCTAAACTCTCTGTTACCTGGTATTCCATGCACCACTATATCATTGTACGACACACACAAGGAAGCCGGGAAAGGATTCTGTTTCGGGCCGTATCCTTTGAATGCAGGCCTTCCACCGTGATCCCTGATAAACTCTTCCGCAGCTTTGTCAATTACTTTGCCTGTAATGCCAGGCTTAAGCATACTTGCCACATGAGCCAATGTTTTGGAGACTATCAAATTGG
>JADZFI010000445.1 GCA_020850025.1 Saprospiraceae bacterium | reverse complement strand
GACGTTCAAACCGGTGGTTTCCACATCAAAAAACACCAGGTCGCGGTCGAGATTAAGTTTAAAGTCTTCCATAATTGAAAGGCTAAGGTAGGGTGAGCGATGAACTACCAGCCTGTTTTTTAGTTTTGTGTTGGCTTAGACTTGTTTTTTAAACCATCCACATCATGCCCATCATTGATTCCGCCGACGGCTCGCATACCATATTGTCTGAGGTTTACGGCGTCACCTACCATTCCCGCCACGGAGCAATTACGGAAACTGCACATGTGTTCATTCAAATGGGTTTGCATTGGAAAGCTCAGGAGAAGAACGAAATTTCCGTTCTGGAGGTTGGTTTAGGTACCGGTTTAAATGCATTTATGTCCATGCTGGAGGCAGAGCGGCAGGGATGGGTAATCCATTATCAAAGCCTGGAAACACATCCTGTTACTGTGGAGCAGGCGGCCGGGTTAAATTATCCGGACATGCTGCAGACACCGGAACGGGCCTCGGAATTCATACAAATGCATCAACTGGAGTGGAACCGGCCGCATAAGCTCTCGGAGCATTTTATCCTCGAAAAAACCCTCCTTCCGCTGCAGGACTTCCAACCTGAACGCACCTACGATGTCATTTTTTTCGACGCCTTTGCCCCTCAGGCGCAACCTGAAATGTGGGAGGAAAGCATTTTTGAAAAGCTGGCCAAGGCCCTCAAACCGGGGGGTGGACTGGTTACGTATTGTGCGCAAGGGGAGTTCCGAAGGAGACTGCGCAGGGCAGGGTTCACTACAGAAAGACTGCCCGGGCCACCTGGAAAAAGGGAGATGACCCGGGCATTTATTTAAGAGCTTGTTTAAATATTCAGCTTCTTCAACTCTGCCTTCAGCTCCTTCAAAGGCATGGTCTGGAAAGCCAGCGATGGCGCCCGCTCCCCTACCCGCATGTCTTTTTTGGCAAACCGGGCCATACCATCCTCCACTTTGATGGCCACAACGGTAATTTTTTGTCCTTTGGGAAGCCCGCTGGCCACATAGCCATCGCCGCTACGATGGAAGGGAAGCATGGCGTTGATGTCGCTGCATACCGCATACATGGTCGTCTCTTCAGCTTCTGGCACCACCACCTGCATTTTCTCCGCCGGGTTGCTGTAAAAACGGTCGCAATTGATCCATCCAAGCTGACTCACTGTGGCTACATAGGAATTAAGGATGGCCCTCTGTGTGGCCGGATCCTGAGCATTCATCAGGTTTCTCTCTTTGAGCTCAGTTTGCAGACTATCGGAAATAGCCCGAATACCGGTGGAAGCAAATATGCTTCTCATGACCCAATTGGATGAGTCCGTGGTAAGCATATCCCGAAGGGCAGAGCTGCAAATTTTATGATACCCCTTGTAATGGTCAATCACTTTTGTGCCGATGATGCTCCCAAAGAGGTTGTTTTCTCCGTAGGAACTGAGTGTCATAGTGCCCTCCAAGCCTTCTCCGAGCATCATTTTCTGGGTGTGATGGGTGGCCAGCTCTTCTACCTGCCAGTACAAGTCGCTGTAAGTACCGTAGTCCCGGATGGTTTTGGCTCTTATCTTAATTGCCTTGGCCAGTGATTTGGAGTAAAAATGGATTTTCAGCTCTTTTAGATACTCCAGAATGGCCGCTACCCTGGTGGCAAGCTCATTTTCCCATCTTTTGTGTTCCTCTGCGTACCTGATTTTTGCCTTTTCGTAGCCGGCAATGTTTTGATGATAGCGCTCCAGCAGTTGCACGTATTTGGCTGAATCCCGGACGTAGCGCAGCTGGGCTTCCTGATAATAAGCCTCGGCCTTTTTAAGCTTCTTTTTTGACAGCCTGGAGGCCTCTGCACCACCGGCAAACATTTTTTGTACCGACTCCCACTGCGGCTTTTGAGGAGCCCGGGGCTTGTAAGGCACTCTGGGCATTTGAGGTTCGGGCGGCATTTGTCCTTTGAACACGGGCAAAGCCGGTCTGGGGTATTCCGGCACTTTAATGGCTGCCAGGCGTCGGCTCAGTTCAGGGTCAATGACCAGTTCAGCACGGGCGGGTTTCAGGGTGCGCCGGAATTTCTGACCGGCAGGCTTCCAGTCTACCCCGCCGTCAGCCGCGGACTGGGCGTAAAAAAGCTCCATTTGCGGGTCGAAATTGCCACCGTCAGGCATGGCTACCGTTAGCGCCATGCCGTCTGCCAGGCGCAGGGGTTTGCCTTCAGATTGAGCGGTGATGCTTACCATGCCGCCGGTTTGCAGTATTTGGCCACCGCTGGTGGTGGTGAGATGGTGCGCAATGAAATCCAGCGGATCATAAGCTTCATGGATGGTCATTTGCACCAGTCCTGTTGGCTCGGTTCCGTCTTCAAACACGAATGCATTGGCCGGCACCAGTACCATAGTTCCTTTGGCGGCTGTTATGGTCAGTTCCTGGTGCAACTGAACCGGAAAAATCTGGTCGGTATTAGCGGAAAGTCGCTCCCGCAGTGCTGTCAGATCGTCAAGTCTGTAGGTGTGTACCAACACATCCACCCGCCTGTCCTGCCGGCGGCCGGAATCGGTGGTGTTGCGGGCCTTTTTCTCGCCCCAGTTGGTAATGCTGGATTTTTGGGTGGTCAGGCCTTTTTGTTCCAGATACGCCTGCACAGAAGCAGCCCTGTCGGCAGCCAGTTGACGATTGTAGGTATGCGTACCGCGGTCGTCCGTAAAAGCCTCCAGCTCTACCTGGTAGTCAGCCGCCTGAAGTAATACCGGGGCTAATTCATCCAGGACCTTTTGCGCTTCGGCAGTCAACTCTGATCGGTCTGTTTCAAAAAAAACAGAGGCTTTAACCGGGATTTGTGCCTGAAGCACAGAAGAGAAGAGGCTGCACAACAGGAGCAGCCCGGATAGCAAGGTTTTGTACATAGAGGCAGATGATTAGTAAGAGTGAGAAGTGCTAAACCTGTATAGAAAGGGATTTCAAGGATGAATTATTGCACAAGGGAGGATTTTAGCATTTGCACCGCGTGACAAATAAAAAAACGCGCCGGGAACCATGTCCCGACGCGTTGATATTACACTGTTTTACCTCTTGAAAATTAACGTTGTACCACAAATTTTTGAGTACGCAGACCTTGTTCCAAGCGAATTTCCAGCTGATACATACCGGCAGGCAATTGACCTACTTCAATGCGCTGAGCGTATTCGCCGGCATTGAGTTGACCCATATCGCCTTCCATTACCATGCGGCCGGCAATGTCGCGCACTGCGTAACGCAGGCTGGCACTTTCAGTCAGACTCAAACGTACCGTCAGCTCATGGCTGGCAGGGTTGGGGGCCAGTTGAATGTCGGACAGTTTGTTGTCCAGTTCAT
>JADZFI010000444.1 GCA_020850025.1 Saprospiraceae bacterium | reverse complement strand
GGCGCGAATGACGAAAGAAAGCCCCTTTTGCCGGAGAATTTGCAGGCGGTTTTTCAAGCCCTGGAGTTGTGCCTGTGTAATGCCTACGGTTTCAAGCTTTAAGCCGGTGTTGACGTTTTCCAGGTATTTTCGGGCAATTTGCACCTGGATTTTGGCCAAATTCCATTCGTTTTCTGCAATTTGAAACTCGGTGGCGGCAATCAAACCCTCTTCTTTGAGTTTTTTCTTCAGGTGATAAAAATCCTCCTTCAGCTTTAGGTCCTGCTCGGCAAAATGAAGTTTGTTTTCTGCTTCTTCCACAATGGGCGGTTTGTCGCCGGTTATGTCCGATTGTAATTGAGCGCCATAGAGCGTCAGCTGGGCCTCAATTTCCTGAATTTCCTCCCGCTGACGAATGGAATACATGCGCACCACGGTGTCGCCTGCCCGCACAAAAGAGCCCTCCGGAATGTCAATTTTAATCCCGGAAAAATCGCCCTGCTCGAATTGAAAAGCGTCAATCTGCTGCGCTGTTCCGCTCTTGTGGTCCCGAATAACAGAGGTCAGACGACCGGTTTGATCTTGCACAAGTCGCCATTCCTGTGCAGGCAATACCCTGCCTATGCTCTCTGAAGCATAAGGCAATTCTATCGGAACATACAAAGCCGCCAACAACACCGCCAGAATCAACATGCCCCCGAGGAGCCTTTTCAAATCGTGTCGCAAGTGTATAGTATAAAGGTTAGGAGCAATTAGTGTTTTGGTGTTTTGGTGTTTGGGTGTTTTAGTGTTTTGGTATTTTAGTGCCTTAGTGCCTTAGTGCCTTAGTGCCTTAGTGCCTTAGTGCCACTTAGTGCCTTCTCACCAGTTTAAAGGTTTTTTCAACCTCATCAGCCCTGCATCTCAGGAAATACACGCCGGGCGCCAGCGGTGTATTGGCCAGTTCCATGCGGATGCCTCCTCTGCCTGTCATTTCTCCCGCATTTTGCTGTAACACCTCATTCCCCAGCAGATCGAATAGCTGCAACTGGAGTTTTGACTTTTCCGGGAGGTAAAAGTTTACCGTCAGGTTGTCCTGAAAAAGGGTGGGTATTACCTCAAATTCGGGCAAAGGCAAAACTTCCGGCTCCCCGACTGCGGTGCTAACCTTGCTAAAATGCGCCAAAATGGTGTCGGCGGAACTTAAATCAAGGTAAGCAATGGCAGAATCTGGGTTGGCAAAGGTATGATTCCCGGCCGACCAGTGATCAAATTTATATCCGGCGGTTAAATCGGGAATGGCCAACAGATTCAGGCCCGCATCGGTTCCTCCAAAATAAGGTTGGGAATGTGGAAACTGATCGGCGGTGTAGGTGAGGGTATTGATGTTGACCGTACCGGAAAGTGGGGGTTCCACTCTGATCACGGTCTGGTAAGGGCCTTCCACATCGTAGCAATCTTCCATCAGGCCGGGCAGGATATTGCAGCGGTTGGAGATGAAATCCCGCAATTCGTCGAGGTTGTTTTTCCACTCCGCGTAGGTGCCGTCCCAGCGTTCGGCATGGCGAGCCATTTCAGGATCAATAAGTTGTTCAATGGTATCCAGATACCCCAGCATGTTCTCGCAGCCGAAAACGGTGTACATCAGATCGGCCATGCGGGTTACATAATACCGCTCCACATTCTGATTGGTGCGCAGTTTGTTTAAAACCCGAATGTGCTGCTCCGGGTCGGAGCCGCCAACCAGCCCTTCCGGATTGCATGGAGGAGCGTCGTATTGGGTAGACGGCAGCCCGGTGTAATTGATGTAATGATCAAAGGTGGCATCGTTGTCCCAGAGCACGTAGCCCCATTTGTGGTGCTGACCTTCGGGGTTCATGCCGCGCCAGATACCGGTATTGTAGTTGAGCCAGTCGGTACAAACGGTGAAGGAGTTGACAATGACATAGTCTATCAGACTTTTGTAATCGTAGCGATCCTCCACGTATTTGAATTTGTCGGGGTTGTTCATATTGTTGTTCAATATGTAGGCGCGTATGGCGTGCCAGTCGTTAATGGCCTGATCTCCGCCGTATTCAGCCCAGGTCCAGCCCCAGGTTTTTACATATTGAATGTCAAACTCCCCTTGTCCGTAATAATACTCGGTATAGTCGTGGTCGTCCGTTTTTTCCCGTATATCGTACACGCCCCAGTACTGACCGTTCAGGTACACCACGCATTTTTCCGACTTCCTGACATCGAGGTATAGTCCACCCCGGATGGCGAGGTTTTGGATATAGGCATCGCGCACGTGTGCGCTGCCCTCGTTTTCGGGGTGGTGGGCGGCGGGGTAATTGTCGTCGCCGGCAGCGCGCAGGATGATACGCTGGAATTCGTTGCGGTCAGAGAGTGCCGGGATAAGGGCTTCGTTGATGGCGGCGTTGTAGCCCATTTCATCACGACTCACCCAGTCGAGGCTGCGCTGGTCGTTGGCCCAGGAGTCCTGCCCATGGCTATTGAGTTCGCCATAGGTGCGCGCTTTACGTTCGCCGTTTTTATCAAAATACTCGATGCTGCCTTGTGGTCGAAGCGTTTGGTTGCCGTTTGCCAGTTCAATTACGTCATTTGAAGCCACTGAAATGACCGCCAGGGTATGTGTTTCATTGACGAAATAAGTATTGAATTGCACGAAACTGGGCTGGATCAAGGGGTTGTTGCTGAACGTTGTGGCTTTCACAACGGTGGTTTGGGTGAGTTCCAGTGGGCCATTGTACAGTGCCGAGGCGGGGCCTGGCTCAGACCCATCGAGCGTATATCGAATCTCGCTGTTTGGTTCTGTGGTACTGATGGACACCGTTATGGAGCCTTGATAAAAACCGGCGGGTTGGCTGATGCTTGGGCGTGCAGCGTAGGCAATGGCGCTTGGCGCATCGTTGTTGGAGCTGCCTGGGGTGGGCTCAAGGCCCATACGCCACTCGTTGCTTCCATCGGGGAAACGCACCCTGGAGTGGTGGGTTTGGGTTTTGACAATTTCTATTTCCTGTAAAATATTTCCTCCAGGGGCGGCTAATACGAGGTGCTCCGGATTGTTTTTGGTTTGGGTGAGTTTAAAATTGGTATGCAACATGCCATCCAGGTCC
The DNA here is from genome assembly GCA_020850025.1 of Saprospiraceae bacterium. Lineage (GTDB taxonomy): Bacteria > Bacteroidota > Bacteroidia > Chitinophagales > Saprospiraceae > M3007. Next base: position 7,436 of record JADZFI010000444.1, on the reverse strand, counting down.
TTGACCTCTCGGCCGGAGCACCACACCATCAGAAATCCCTGGGCCGGGATGGTAGTATTGGCCGGGAAGGTCCATTTGGTGGGTTTGTTTTCGTTGTCGCTCAAATGATAGCCGGAAATGTTTACGGCGGTGCCTGAACTGTTATAGAGCTCAATCCAGTCTTCGGTTTCCTGATAAAAATCGTAAAACTGCCTCAGGTTGGCACAGGAGTATTCATTGATCACGACCTGTGCAGGCAACGTGTAGGTCAGGCCAAGCAGGAGCAGGATGGGGAGGATACGCATAGGGTGTTTGAGTAGTGTGATGTGTTTGAGGTGCCGGCGGGTAAACCGCCGATGTTTGAGTGGTTTACGTAGGGGCGACCCTCGTGGTCGCCCGGTTTGAATTGTTTGAGGGGTTTGATGTAGGGGCGACCCTTGTGGTCGCCCGGTTTGAGGGGTTTGAATTGTTTGAGGGGTTTGTTGTACCGGCGGGTTTAGCCGTTGATGTTTGATGGGTTTGAGGGGGCGGCCTGTTTTACTGTCGGGGTGACTCCAAAGTCACCCCGACAGTAAAACAGGTAAGGATCATTGCTTAATAAACCGCACTTGCCCATGCTCCGTTTTTACCCAATATACACCGGCAGGCAGGGACTCCAGATAGAGGCTGATACTAAGGCCGTTGGTCATTTGGCTGTGTACGGGTTGGCCCCAAACATTGAAAATGCGGACCAGGCCGAGCGCGTGCTCAGATTCCAGACGAAAACTACCCTGGTTAGGGTTGGGGGAAAGTCGAACCGCGGTCGAATTACCTGGTTCGCTTGTGCCGATGGTGAGGGAGTTTTCGGCATTAAAAGTGGGAGGCATGAAGGTAAAATTGCCGGTGCCGTTGGGGTAGCGCCCAAAGGTGATATCCGGCAATTGTTGCCCAAAAGTTATCTCGTCCAGCACAGTAGAGGTTCCGTTCGAGAGGATCAGGGTTTCGCCTCCGGCGGCCAGTTTGAAGTTGGCGTGGAAGGGACCCTGGAGATTGTCGTCGTCCATCCAGACAATGAGGTAGCCGTTGGCCGGGATACTCACATTGGCCGGAAACGCCCATTTATTGCGATCGGCTGGGTCGTCAGACAGGTACAGCCCGAACAGATTGACCGGTTGGTTCGTGTTGTTGTACAGCTCTACCCAGTCTTCTCTTTCTCCGGCCTCATCGGTTTCTCCGGTTTCATTATCGGCCAGGATTTCATTGATCACCACATCGCCGGCATTGGGCAGATTCGGGGTGGCCATATAGAATTCATGCTCTGCGCGCGCCGGACTGAACAGGCCGGCCTGGGCGTTTTCCGCATAAATATAGTACTGCATAGTGGGGTCGAGCATGGGGAATGAGGCACCATACACGCCATCTCCTGCTGCGCCATCCTGATGCTGCCCATCGTCGAACATGGGTGTTTTCTGGAACACATCCGAGCTGTCTTCCCGCCAGGCCAGGGTGATGGTGAGCGCATTGCTCACCTGGGCAGTCACCCAATAGGTGTTGATGCCGCCGCCACTCACATTGCTGATGGTAGGCGCCGGGGCAGTGAGATTGGCATTGGCAATGAGGAAGTTGTAACGCGCGTTCATCAAATCCGAAATGCCGGGGATGTTGCCGAAGCCACCGCCACCTGCATTTACCGGACTGGTAACATTGGTCTGGAAATTGGCATAGCTGTAGAATTTTTTGGTGTCGGCCTGCACCGCAGCGTCAATCAGGGCCTGCATTTCCAGGGCGCGGCTCTTGTAGTTGGCCTCGGAGGCAAAGTTTTCGGTCAGGATGGTTTTCAGGTGGGCCAGATACATCCGCTTCCAGGTGGGGTTGGCCAGCAGTTGTTTGATCAGCGGCCTGCTGGAGTTGGCGGATTGCACCAGCGGATCCATTTGTTTCATCTGGGTATGCGACAGCACCTGACTCGTAGTGAGCAGGGGGAAGGAACCAAAACTCATGTTCAGATCCCAAAGGGTGCTGATAAACCGGTCGTTTTCGTCGTAATAGAGGTAATAGTTCTGGCCAAATGCGCCAGTGTAGGAGTCGAGGTTAACCAACACGTTGTTGAAGGCCAGCATCCACAGCGCGCGGTCTACATCCAGCACGCTTTCCACGCTGTTGGGGTTGTTTTTCAGGGTTTCCATCAGATCCAGCAGCTCCGCCCAGCCGTAGTCTGATTGTATATCGTATTTGTTGTAATAAAATGCGCTGTCGGCACTCGTGTACACCAGGTCGGGATAATTGCCGCCGGTGCCCGGGCCCCCAAAATCCTCCGGATTACATTTGAAAAAAGGGTTGTCGCCGTTGGTGGCAAAATGATTTTGCAGGAACTGCTTGTTGATGCTTTCCGTATTTCCGTACAATCCCCAGTAGGTTCCGTTGATCCATACTTTGGCGTGGTTGGACCGCGGGGCGTCCATGTACTTTCGCGCTATTTCGTAGGAAAATGGTTCCCGAATAAAGGTAGGGTCAGCAAATCCGTTGCTGAGTTTGATGTCCTTGATGCCGTTGTAGCTCTGGCCTTTTTTAACAAAATTCAACTCAATATGGAGCGGATTTTTGTTGTTCCCCGGGCTATAAGAGCTGTTTCCTTTGTATTTTACACCGACCGAATCAAACAGCAGGCCATTGATCTCTACCGATTTAGCCAGCAGATAATCCCCATTGTCAATGGCTTTCAGGGAGTCCAGTTTTAAGTCCCAGTTACTCTCATAAAAAGTGAGTTTGATTTCCTGCACTACGGAAGGATCATAAAGATTTTGGGCGGAGGCGGCAAAGGGGAGGCAAAAAAGTGCCAGCAAGCGAAGGTTCATGGATACAGGTGGATGGGTTTGGATGTGCCGGCGGGTTCAGCCGCCGAATTCGTTGGTTTGAGGGGTTTGAATGGTTTGAGGGGTTTGAATGGTTTGATGTACCGGCGGGTAAGCCGTCGAATTCGTTGGTTTGATTGGATTGTGTAGGGGCGACCCGTGTGGTCGCCCTGCCGGTCGCCCTGCCAGTTTGAGGGGTTTGAAATATCGCCGGGCTATTACGCCCCACAAAAACCTGAAGTATTGGTTTAGCCATCGTCGTTCCACCGTATCACCGTGTCCCGGAACGGAGTTCCGGGATACACCGTCCACCGTCCACCGTCCACCGTAGGCCGTCAATCCTCTGGCGAAAATAGTGGCTGGGTATTTAAGGCTGAAAACAATTTGGTTGATTCGCTAATTTTTGCGGTAAAACAAGACGTCGTACATTAGCCCGCGAAAAAACCCGGACAACAGCATGTCGACGCAAAAATCACACAGGCCGGCGCCTCAGCCGAGAAAAATAGTGCCTTCCGTCAAAACCTCTACTCCGAAAGCCTCGGCTATACGGCTTCCCGATGCCGATATCCAGGGCGTAATGTGGGTGGGGCTTGCTGCTGCGCTGCTCGGTGTGGTGTTGTACCTCAACACCCTGGGGCACCAATATACGCTCGACGATTTTTCGATCATCAAGTCTAACTGGATCACCAAGGGTGGTTTGAAAAACATCGGCCTGATCTTTTCCACGGAATACCGTTTTGGTTCCTGGAACAGTCCGGGCTCGCTGTACCGCCCTATTCCGCTTACCATGTTCGCATGGGAGTGGCAGATAGCGCCCGATAATCCGTTCCCGGGTCACTTGCTGAATGTCCTGTTTTACGGCCTGACCGGTTGGGTATTGTGGTCTACCTGGCGCCGGGTATTGGTGGCGCATCCGCCGGTGCTGGCGGCCATTGCAGTGCTGGTGTTCATGGCACATCCGGTTCATACCGAGGTGGTGGCCAATATCAAGAGCCGCGACGAGATTCTGGCCATGTTGTTCGGTACGCTGACGCTCCGGGCGGTTTGGGAATACATTGGCACAGATCAGGTCAAGTGGCTGTTGATGGCCATGCTGTGCTATACGGTGGCCATGTTCTCCAAGGAAAGCGCCATTACGTTGATGGCGGTGTTCCCGCTGGCCATCTGGTATTTTGCGCCTTCAGCTGCCAACAAGATACTCAAGGTGGTGGGGGCATTGCTGATCCCGGCGGTGATCTTTCTGCTCATCCGCAAGAAAATTCTGGACGCCCAGCCTTACCAGGAAACCTATTCCATCCTGGATAACTTTATGTCGGAAACCAAGAACCAGGGAGAGCGTCTGGCTTCGGCCTTCATGATGTGCGGCCGGTATTTGTGGACCCTCATTTTCCCGCATCCGCTGGTGAGCGACATGGGTTATCCGCAGGTAAAAGTGGTGGGTTTCGGCGACTGGCGCGCGCTGGCCGGCTTCTTTGCCTATGTGGGCATGGGTATCTGGGCGGTGGTTCAACTGCCCAAACGGCATTTTCTGTCGTTCGCCATTCTTTTCTATCTGGCTACTTTTTCCGTATTCAGCAATGTGCTGATGATGATCGGTACTTCCTATGGCGAGCGCTTGCTGTACATTCCATCCTTTGGTTTTGCGCTGGCGGTGGCCTGGTTATTCGGGAAAATCTTCCGGATCGACGACATGAAGCAGATCTGGAACCCCAATGGCAAGGGTACAGTTTTGTGGGTTGCGGTGGGCATATTGCTGGCGGCCTATTCACTCAAAACCGTGTTCCGCAACGGCGCCTGGTACGACAGCGCCTCGCTCTATGCTGCGGATCTGCCCAGTTCGCCTAACTGTGCCAAGCTGAATTACCACAATGCACTGGAGGTAGTGCGGCAGGGTATGGATGAAAAGGAAAGTGTGGTAAAAGACGTGGACATGGTGCGCCGCGGTATCACCTTATACGATAAATGCATAGAACTCTATCCGAAATACCACGATGCCTACGGCAGCCGGGGGCTGGCTTATTTCCGTCTGGGAGAAGTGCTGAAAGATCCTGTCGAACAAAAAGCCGCCTGGGATCAGGCACTGACCGATTATCAGGAATCCCTGAAGTACCGCTACAACAACTCCGAAGTGTTGTCTAACATGGGTAAAATTTACTTCACCCGAAACCAGCCGGAGAAAGCGGAGGAGGTGTACCGCAAGGCTGTGGAATACGACCCCAGGTTTGTGGACGGACGTCGCAATCTGGGCGCAATTCTGGCCATGCAGCGCAAATTTCCGGAAGCCATCGAGCAATGGAAGGAAGGCCTGAAATATGCCGACAATACCAAGTCTGGCATCCTGTATTTCTACATTGGTTCGGCCTATACGGATATGGGGCAGCCGGAGAAATCAGGCGAATGGTTTGAAAAAGCGTATGCGGTGGATCCGTCGTTGAAGAAATGAGGCGGAGGGTAGGGTTACAACTTCAGCAACTCTATCCCGTTCTTCAGCAAACGCACCTTGCCTTCTTCGGAGAGCTTTTTCATGAGTCGGGAGATCACTTCGCGGGAGGAATTGAGCTCCTGTGCAATTTGGGTGTTGGTGATTTCCAGGATATTGGTGTTGAGCGCTTTTTTGTGCCGGTGCAGGTAGAATTCCAGGCGCTCGTCCATGTTGCGAAAGGCAATATGGTCAATGGTTTCCAGCAGTTCTTCGTAGCGTTTTCGGTAGGTACCTACCACAAAATGATACCAGGTGCGGTAGTTGCGCATCCAGTTTTCGGTATGATCCAAGGGCACTACCAGCAAAACTGAGTCCGTGTCGGCTTTAGCCGTCACGGCACTGGTGCGGAAATTTCGGTCGCAAATCATGGAAAGAGCACAGCCGTCGCCAGGATGGAGGTGGTACATAAAGAACTCGGTTCCATCGTCGCTCTCCCGGTACAACTTGACCAAACCCTCCAGCACGATCATCGTGCTGCGGATATTTTGTCCGCTCTGGATCAGGGTTTGTCCGGCCTTTACGGTAAGGATTTTACCATGCTCTTTTAACTCTCGTTGTAATCCTTCCTCAAGGTCGCTGAAAAGGTGACGGTATTGTTCCATGGTAAAGCTAACGACTTACGATTTACGACTTGCGATGTACGATTTACGACTTGCGACTTGCGAGTTTGTGGGTGGGCAAAATGAAAGGATTTGCAAAAGTCGGGTCCAAAGGTAATTCATTTACAGTTAGTCCGGCTTGTGTAGTTTCCCTTCGGGCATGACAACTCAGATGGGGGCTGGCAGCCGTTTGCCCGTCGCCCGATCCCGGAACAGAGTTCCGGGTCACACCGTCCACCGTAGGCCGTCCATCGTAAGCCGTCTACCGTCATCAGCTATTCTGCTCTACTGCCCGTTGCAGTTCTACGGAAGAAGCAACGCCTGATTTGCGCCATACGGGTTCTCCGTTTTTGAACAGGATCAGGGTTGGGATAGACCGGATAGCGTATCGCTCGGCGATCATCTGGTTTTTATCCACGTCGATTTTATAGATGGATACACCATCGCCCATTTGCGCTTTGAGGTCTTCCAGAATAGGCTTCATGGCCCGGCATGGAGCGCACCAGTCGGCGTAAAAGTCAACGAGTACGGGTTTTTCGGAATTCGTGAGATCTGAGAATGTCATGAGTGATGATTTTTTTAGTGGAGGAAAGACATGGGGAGTTGTATTTGTGAGTGAGGGTGTCTCATAAGTCGTATTTTTAGTTCTACCGCAGAGGCGGGGAGACGCAGAGGTTTTGATAATCAATGATATACACCTCAGCGTCTCTCCGACTCTGCGGTAAAATTTACTTATGAAACACCCTCACTACACTAAACTTCGTGCCTTAGCGTCACTCTTTGTGTCTTTCTGATGCAAAGGTACCCGTGTGCTGCGCCCTGCCTGTATGGCTTTTAACGGAACCTGTGGTACTTTTTACGGATTCAGGCTTTCTCACTGGGAGTACGCGCTGCGGAAAGCTTCCGGCGTGACGCCCAGGTACTTCTTGAAGAAGCGGGTGAAGTAGGCGTTGTCTTCAAAATTCAGGATTTCGGCGATCTGGCTGATCATGAGGTCGGAGTTGACCAGCAGGCGTTTGGCTTCCAGCAGGATGCGATCGCGGATGAGTTCGCCGGCGCTTTTGCCCACCACGCTGTTGGTGAGGGCATTGAGGTGGTTGGGGGTGACGAACATGAGTTCGGCGTATTCCTTGGGCAGGCGTTTTTCGCGGAAATGTTGTTCAATAAGGATCTCAAACTGGCGCATCAACACCAGGTTGTGTTTGGACACACCCTCCTGATAGGATCTGGGAACCACCCGGGAGAGTCGTACCAGGATGATGCTCAACATCCCGCGCAGGATGTCCATTTTGAAATCGGCCTCCTTCTTTTCATATTCCTCCAGCATTTGCGCAAAGGTGGCCTCCACTTCTCCGCAGCAGCTCATGTCCAGGGTATTCACGGCACTGCCGCTGATGCTGCTGAACAGGGGGAAATCGCGCACAAAATGAGGATTATGGCAAAAGGACGTAAAAAACGACTCGTTGAAATTCACCAGATAGCCATCCGTGTCCTCGTCAAATTCCCAGGTGTGGATCTGCCCCGGCGCCATGTAGTACACCTGAT
>JADZFI010000443.1 GCA_020850025.1 Saprospiraceae bacterium | reverse complement strand
CGGTTTAGGCGCTGCCTGTTTTGCTTATTGTAAAAACCTTTTCAGGTGCAGGATATCAGTCCATTGTACATTGTCCATTGTCCAATGTCCAACAGTCCAATGTCCATTACTACCGGATGAACAATAGTTCTCGGTACTTCACCAGAGGCCAGTATTGATCATCTACGATTGCCTCTAGGTCGTCCACAGCTTCGCGGATGGCTTCCATTTGAGGTTTTACCTCATGACAGAATACACCGGCTTCTTCGCGGATGTTGGCTGCGTGATGTGCGCGCTCGTAGGCTTCGTGCATTTTTTTCAGCCCGGCCTGAATGGCTTCCACGTTGGCAATAACTCTTTTCAGCAAATCAACCTGTACGCGGGCGCTTTGCACCATATCAATGGAGCGCAGGGCTGCGATATTGTTGGCCAACTCGGTCTGGTAGCGCAATACGGCCGGCAGCACCTGGGTGACCACGATTTCTTCGAGCGTTTTGGCTTCGATATCGAGTTTGGTGCAGAAGCTGTGGAGTTGTACGGCATGGAATGCCTCCAGTTCCACCTTGCTCATCACGCCGGATTTGCTGTAGAAATCCTGGGCCAATTTGGTGCCGAGCACGTCCAAGGCTTCCGGGGTAGTGGGGAAGTTGTTCAAACCGCGTTTAGCCGCTTCTTCCTTCCATTCGTCGGAGTAGTTGTTGCCTTCGAAACAAATGGACTTGGATTTGCGAATATACCCCTTCAATACGGTCAGGATAGCTTCATCCTGCTCCATCCCTTTAGCCGTCAATTTGTCGACATCAGCTTTGAACTCCGTCAACTGGAGGGCCATCATGCCGTTCATTACGGCCATTGGGCCTGCGCAGTTCTGGCTGCTGCCCACTGCACGGATTTCAAATTTGTTGCCGGTAAATGCAAACGGTGAGGTACGGTTACGGTCGGTATTGTCCATTTCCAAATTAGGCAATTTGGAAATGAGGTCCAGTGCGCGTTTCACCTCTTTGCCGTCGGTATTTTTGCCTTTGGCAATTTGATCCAGCAATTTTGTCAAGGCATCGCCGATGAACACGGAGATAATGGCTGGTGGCGCCTCATTGGCGCCCAGGCGATGGTCGTTGCCCGCATGTGCGATGCTGGCGCGGAGGATATCGGCGTAGTTGTGAACCGCCGCAATGGTATTTACGAAGAAGGTCAGGAAGCGCAGGTTGGTGCCGGGATTTTTGCCGGGAGAAAGCAGGTTCACACCGGTATTGGTGCCCATGCTCCAGTTGTTGTGCTTACCAGAGCCGTTCACGCCGGCAAAGGGCTTTTCATGAAGCAGTACACGAAGTTTATGGCGGCGAGCCACGCGCTCCATCAGATCCATGAGCAACTGGTTGTGGTCAACAGCCACGTTGATCTCCTCAAAAATCGGGGCAACCTCGTACTGGCTGGGCGCAACCTCATTGTGGCGGGTGCGCACCGGAATACCAAGTTTGTGGCTCTCTGTTTCCAGGTCGCGCATGAATGCGTACACGCGCTCGGGAATGGAACCGAAATAGTGGTCTTCCAATTGCTGGTGCTTGGCAGCCGGGCGGCCGAGCAGGGTGCGGCCGGTCATGGCCAGGTCAGGGCGGGCATTGAACAAGGCGTCGTCCACCAGGAAATACTCCTGCTCCCAGCCAAGGGTAGCAGTGGTTTTCGTCACCTCTTTGTCGAACATCTGCGCTACCGGAATAGCGGCTTTATCCAGAAAAGCATGTGAGCGCAGCAGCGGCAATTTATAGTCTTGCGCCTCTCCACCGTAAGTCACAAAAATCGTGGGAATACACAGTGTTTTGCCATCGCCAACCGCCATGATAAATGCCGGGCTGGACGGATCCCAAACCGTGTAACCGCGCGCTTCGAAAGTGCTGCGCATACCTCCGGAAGGGAAGGAAGAGCCGTCCGGCTCTTGTTGTACCAGGGCAGATCCGGTAAACTCCTCGATAACGCGGCCATCGTGGGTAAGCGTAAAGAAAGAGTCATGCTTTTCTGCCGTCTTACCTGTCAGCGGCTGAAACCAGTGCGCAAAGTGTGTACAATTGTGTGATTCGGCCCATTTTTTCATGCCCAGGGCCACTACATCGGCGATATCCCGGGTAAGTTTCTGGCCATTCTGAACGGCAGCCTTTACCGTCAAATAGGCGTTTTCAGGCAAATGTGCCCGCATGGCTTCGTCGTTGAAGACGTTGACGCCAAAATAGGAAGCAATGTTATCGGGAGCACCTTCGCCCATATCCATGGGGAATGGTTCTACCCTGTTTTCCATTGCCTGGAGTGCGTTGAAACGAGAGAGGGACATTATTTAAAGTAGATGTATGATGAATGAAATGGGTGTTACAGCAGGAGAATCCCCCGTTGTCGAACATCGGTAAAGAAAAATGAGAGAAAACGAAAATTTTTAAGGCAAGGGCGGCTGCTCCAAATGTCGATCGGGGTCGACAGCAATAAAAAGGTGGTGTGCCAGGAGCTTTGCTTAAAAAGCGGCATTGTCTGATGGGCAAATACGCTTTTGAAAGCGCAAAGGTAGACTTTTATTTTAGCTTGATTAAGCTTTTGTAAAATTTTGCCCAAGGTTAACAAGTCCGAAATTCAGAATCCACACCATTCATTAAGCCATTTCGAAAAATAAAAAATCAAAATCCAGCCTTTAACCGCTATATATTCCGAAGCGCCTGTTTTTAAGCAAAAGCAAGTTTTGACCGCCCTTTCCAAAATCCCCCTACAAAACCTCCTAATCCCCATAGTGTCACCATCCTGTCGGTCCAACATCCCGTCGCGCCTTCCAAACATAGCCAACACAAAGTAGTTTTGAAGATCAAATGCTTGTAATCCCCTAAAAATCAACAAGTTTAAATCATGAGGCTGTCTCATACGTGAATTTTACCGCAGAGTCGGAGAGACGCTGAGGTGTATAGCAT
>JADZFI010000442.1 GCA_020850025.1 Saprospiraceae bacterium | reverse complement strand
GATATGTCGCTGCTCGAGTTCTGCATCCGGGAAGACCTGAATAAGATTGCCTTGCGCCGTTTTGCGGTGCTGGATCCACTGAAAGTGGTCATTACCAACTATCCTGAAGGTCAAACGGAAGCGCTGGAAACAGAGAACAATCCGGAAGACCCCAACGCAGGCAACCGACCACTGAGCTTTGGTCGGGAAATCTGGATCGAACAGGATGATTTCATGGAAAATCCTCCACCAAAGTACTTCCGACTGTCGCCTGGAGGCATGGTTCGTCTGAAATCGGCTTACATCATTCAATGCCACGACGTAGTTAAAGACGCCAGCGGTAAAATCACAGAAATACACTGCACATATGTGCCGGAAAGTCGCTCCGGACAGGACACTTCCGGACTGAAACCCAAAGGAGTAATCCACTGGCTGGATGCCAGCAATGCCCAAAAGGCGGAAGTACGCTTATATGATCGTTTGTTCCAGGTGGAAGATCCGGCTGGTGAAGAAGACTTCCTTGCTACCTTGAACCCGCACAACCTGCAAGTGATAGAAAATGCACTCATTGAGCCTGCACTGGCAGAAGCCAACCTGGGAGATCGCTTCCAGTTCACCCGTCTGGGTTACTTCTGCGTGGATCCGGATTCAAAGCCCGGAAAATTGGTATTCAACCGCACGGTTACGCTTAAGGATTCCTGGGCAAAGGAGCAGCAGAAGTAAGTATAACCTTACAGGATGACGTCTGGATGATGTTTTCAGACGTTAGGCGTATTCAAATGATTTTCAAAAAAAGAAAGGCCTTTTGGCAGGAAATTGCAAACGATTTCCAACCAAAGGGCCTTTCTATTTTCAATTGTTAACGGGTTATAAAACAACTCCGGTAGCCCTTCCGGGTCTTGTGACCTGCCTCTGGACTTGGCGTATAAATTGCAGACTTGTACAAGAACAAGTTCATACAACATACAAACATAGAGCGTCGGTGGATCACCGGCTCCTTCATATTTGGAAGATTGTTTTCATTTGGTTTTTTAGGGTTTGGCCGTCGGGGCGAAAGCTCCGACGGCTTTTTAAAAGTCCTGAAAGAACCGTGAGAATGAGAACTATACTATAAAACAACGCCTCTGCTAATGAGCTGGGGTGAACAGGCAAATTAGGAAGATTGTTTTCATTTGGTTTTAGGGTTTAGCCGGCGACGCGTAATGCATCGCCGGCTTTTTTATTTATGGCAACAAATTCCCACCTGGTGGCACCCCCGGCAATACAAATACGGTATCTTGCAGCCAGTTTTGACCGAACACCATTTTTTCTGTTGAAGGACTTTATCAAGAGTATTTTAAAGGCGTTGCCTTTTGATTTAACGAAAAACCAACGCTATGACCGCTTGACCAGGCGCGTCATCAACAAGGTGTGTCAGCCTGGCAGCAACAGTGTAGATGCCGGTTGTCATAAGGGGGAAATTCTGGACATTTTTCTGGCGGCCTCTCCCCGAGGAAGGCATTTCGGGTTTGAACCAATTCCGGCTTTATTCGATCAGTTAAAGCTTAAATACGGCGGTATGCCCAATGTTGAAATATCCGACATCGCATTATCCAATCAGGAAGGCTTTTCCAGCTTCAACTACGTGGTAAGCAATCCTTCTTACAGTGGATTGCAAAAAAGAGAATATGACCGTCCGAATGAAGAGGATACCCTTATCACGGTAAGAACCAGAAAACTGGACGACATCTGGCCTTCCGATTTACCCCTGCACATCATGAAAATAGATGTGGAAGGTGGAGAAAGGCTGGTATTGGAAGGCTCCATCCAAACCATCTCCCGCTGGAAGCCGACGGTTATTTTTGAACATGGAATGGGGGCATCGGATCATTACGGATCAACTCCCGAACAGATATTTGCCCTTTTTCACCAGTGCGGATTGAAGATTTACCTGCTTGAAAGCTTCCTGAATGGCAGCCAGGCTCTAAGCGCAGAAGAGTTCTCCAGACAATTTTATGAGCGCTTGAACTACTATTTCGTGGCCGCTGTACCAAAGTATTAGTGCTGCTCTTCCATCACCATGGACCGCACCTTGGTGATTTTTTGCAGATCAGAAGGCTGATATACCTCCAATTCTTTGATGGGATGCCCATCGGGCCATAATCCCATGAAGCGTTGCTCGGGCGTATTGCCGAAGGCATACTTACGGTGAGATCCGGTTCTGGCATAAGCAATCAGAGCATCCGATAATTTCCAATAGCAATGGAAATCCACCTCATTTAATCGGGAGGACATGAGTACTCGCCGCGCCGTGTAGTTGCGCAGGCCGATATCAAAATCCAGATCGTAAGCATAAGGCTCGGAGTGTGTGGCCAGCACCCACCTTCTGAGGTTGGAGGTATCCCTTCGTTGTACGATCAGATTGCGTTCGAGAGTATGGATGGCCGTATTAAATACCAGTGATCCGAATTCGGCGCCAACCACATAGTCGTCCTCCCCCACAATAATGAGCAGCTTCATGTCGGTGGGAAGGCTGGCATAATTTTCCAAACGCGCACCTTTGAAGGGCCCGGAACCTGGCTCGGCGAGCAACATGGCGGCAGGCTTGGGGATTTTCAATTTCTCCCAGTTTACCCCGAGATTGGAAGCGATTACTCCACCATAAGAGTGGCCTATGTACACCACTTTTTCGGTTATCGGTTTGATACGGCCCTCTTTTTCGATTCGATGCAAGGCATCCCGTATGCCTTTGGCTGCATTTTCAGGAAATCCGTTGGGGCGCGGCCACACCAGGTTCTTTTGGTATCTGGGATAAATGACAATATTGCCCTTGGCCACCAGATGTTTGATCCATTTGCCATAGGCCATCGGATTGTATGCGCCATAGCCATGCAGGAAGACCACTACTTCGGCCGAATCAGGAGTTGGATCGGCCGGCTCAAACAGCCAATAGCCGTCG
>JADZFI010000441.1 GCA_020850025.1 Saprospiraceae bacterium | reverse complement strand
TGAGTCAGCCGCTCTAACCACCTGAGCTACAAGCCCGTGTTCCTTAAGAACGCCGCAAAGGTAAACGTAATTCCATTTTACCCCTAATAAATCCGAAGGCTAATTTTTTTTACCGATTAACCACCCAATCGCAAATCGTAAATCCAATCGCAAATCATGTAATCGGAAATCGCAAATCCCACTCCCCTCTGCCAAGCTCAAAAAATAATTATTTGTAGCGTATCCGTATGGTTTTACATATTTGCCACTGACTTTCCCGGACCTGCCAACCAAATAATCTTCGGCCGGGAAAAAACCGCAAGAAAATATGGGATTTCAAAAAGTAAACACCGTTGAAAACAAAGGCGAAATGCAGCACTTCGTCACGAGTCTGCTAAGCGATGTACAGGCCTTTGAATACATGCTTCAAAACGACTGGTTTGAAAGCGATATCACCCGCATAGGCGCCGAGCAGGAAATGTGCCTGGTGGACAACAAAACCATGAAACCCGCCTGTATCAACATGCAGGTGCTGGAACGTATGGGCGACGACAAGCCCTGGTGCGTAACCGAACTGGCCAAGTTCAACCTGGAAAACAACCTCAGCCCCAGGGAATTTACCGGCACCTGCCTGAGCGATATGGAGGCAGAAAACATTCATTATCTGTCCGAGATCCAGAAGATTCTGAACGATTTTGACGCCAGTATTGTGCTATGCGGCATCCTGCCCACCCTGCGCAAACACGATCTGGAAATGCACAACCTGACGCCCAAGGATCGCTACTTCGCGCTCATGGCCGCCATCCAGAAACACCTGCTGGGCACGGCTTTTGAGCTCCGCGTGGAAGGGGTGGATGAACTGCTGGTGAAACACGATTCTCCGCTGCTGGAAGCCTGCAACACCAGTTTCCAGGTGCACCTGCAGGTGGCCCCCAAGGATTTTGTCAAAATGTACAACATCGCACAGGTGCTGGCGGCTCCGCTTATTGCGGTCTCTGCCAACTCGCCCCTGGTATTCGGTCGTCGCCTTTGGCACGAAACCCGCATCGCGTTGTTCCAGCAAAGCCTCGACACCCGAACTACCTACGATCACATGCGCGAGCGTCTGCCCCGCGTAAACTTTGGCTCCGGCTGGCTGAGGGGAGATATCACAGAAATTTACAAGGAAGACATCAGTCGCTTCCGCGTGCTCCTGGCCGGCGCCATCGAGGAAGACTCCCTGGCCATGGTGCGCGAAGGCATAACTCCGAAACTCCGCGCCCTGCAGATACACAATTCCACCGTTTATCGCTGGAACCGCCCCTGCTACGGCATTTCACCCAACGGCAAGCCGCACCTGCGCATCGAAAACCGCGTGATGCCCGCCGGCCCGACCCCCGTAGACGCCATGGCCAATGCCGCGCTCTGGCTGGGTTGCATGATCGCCATGGGACAACAATACCCCGACATCACCAAGCAGATGGATTTTGCCGATGCGAGAGACAACTTCCTGAAGTCGGCTAAATTCGGCATTGACAGTTCCTTTAGCTGGATGAACGACAAAAAAGTGCCGGTAAACGAGCTTATCCTGCAGGAATTGTTGCCTATGGCCAGAGAAGGCCTGAAAATGCGCAAAGTGAAAGCGGCCGATATCAGCAAGTATCTCGACATCATTGAGGCGCGCACCCGGGAGCACAAAACCGGCGCCCGCTGGGCACTGCGCACTTTCACGAGTCTGATCAAGGATATTACCACCGATGAGGCCGTAACCGCTGTTACCGCGGCTACCATTAAAAATCAAAAACAGAACAAGCCCGTGCATACCTGGAAAGAAGCCACCGCCGCCGATATCGAAACCTGGCAACCCAGCCACATGAAAGTGGAAGAGTTTATGTCGACCGATTTGTTCACCGTGCAAAAAGAAGATCTGGTGTCCCTGGTGGCGGAGATCATGGACTGGCGAAAAATCCGGTATATGCCGGTGGAAAACAGCAAAGGAGAGCTGGTAGGATTAATTTCCAGCAGAATGCTTTTGCGGCATTTTGCCCGGAAAAAAGTGGATCAGAATGATGAACAGCGCATCGTTACCGTGAAAGACCTGATGATCGAGAAGCCGGTAACGGTATCGCCGGAAGCTTCCATTATGGAGGCCATGAACAAATTGCGGGAGCACCGCATCGGGTGCTTGCCGGTGGTTAAAAAGAAGGAGTTGGTGGGCATTATCACGGAAATGGATTTCCTGAGGATCACATCCAGACTCCTCGAGCGGCTGGATAGATAGTGTCTTGTCAGCGGCCGACGAAAACACTCTGGCGTCTGTGTTGTTTATGTCGGAAAATACCCTACTTTTGAAACCAAAATCATCCACATCATGGTGCGCCTGCTTAGTTTATTGCTGCTGATCGCCTTTCTTCCGAAGGGGCGTGCTCAAGTTGCCAATCAGGAAGGCTACGGTTTCGTGTACAATCGCGAAACCACGTTCAATTTCCGTCTGGCAACCAACCGCAGTTTTGGTTTCGGGATGGAATGGGGCAAGTTGCGTACCTACGACAAAACCAAAACTTTCAGCCTCAGTATCAGTGAGATGAGGCACCCCAAGGAGCAAAAGCAGAATGCTGCTCCCAGCGTGCGGCGGTCGTCCAGACCCTTTGTGTACGGCAAGCGGAACAGCCTGTTTGTGCTGCGCTCTGGTTGGGGGAAAAAGCGGTATTTCTCGGAAAAAGCCAAGCAAAAAGGTGTAGCCGTTGGCATGAGTTACTCCATTGGCCCGTCCATAGGGTTGCTAAAGCCATATTACCTCATCCTCAACCTCAGAGGCGACCCGTCTACCGGGGTTGGACGCACTACACTGGCCAAGTATTCGGAAGAAATTCACGACAGTTTCATGGACAACACCCTTATCCTGGGTGCGGCTCCGTTCACCAAGGGGCTCGGCGAGTTGTCGGTTTTGCCCGGCGGTTCCGGCCAGATAGCCTACCATATGGACTGGGGCGCCTACGATGAAATGGTAAAAGCACTGGAGATTGGCTTCTCTGTGGATGTTTTTGCCCGGAGAGCACCCATTTTTGTGGGCGATGAACAGAATCGTCAGGTGTTCTTCAACTTCTTCTTAAATTTGCAGTTTGGAAAGCGGAAATAGATTTTCATGCGAACTGCCAAAGACATACAAAACATTTTACAGGCTGTAAAAGCGCATTTAATAGGTAAATACCCTATTGAATCAATGGCAATCTTTGGCTCTATTGCCAGAAATGAGGCAACAGCAGAAAGTGATGTTGACATATTGGTCAAGTTTAATGGCAAGGTTGGATGGAAATTTCTAACTCTGGCAGAAGAGCTTGAACAATTATTGGGTATGAAAGTGGATCTCGTTTCTGAAGATGGCCTCAAGCCCCGTTACCTGAACTACATCAAAAAGGACCTGATTTATGTCTGAACGATCGCCTAAAGTGCTTGTTCAAGATATGCTGGATAGTATAATATCCATTCAGGTGTATACAGAAGGAATGGATTGTCCCAACAGCTGCGTGAACTAATTTGAATGCCTGAAAAGGCAATTGTTATGCTTGAACTTCCCATCATAGAAAATACCTCCGCCACCAACGGTCGGCCGAAGCGCCCGGAGTGGTTGAAAGTTCGCCTGCCCATGGGCGAAAATTACCGCAATGTGCGAAGCATTGTGGACGACTTTAGTCTGCACACCATTTGTCAGAGTGGTAATTGCCCCAATATGGGTGAATGTTGGGGCGCCGGAACGGCAACCTTTATGATCCTCGGCAATGTCTGCACCCGTTCCTGCTCTTTCTGCGCTGTAAAAACCGGTCGGCCCAACGAATACGATGAGGATGAACCACGCCGTGTTGCCGAAGCCATCTGGCTGATGAAGGTGAAACACGCTGTGATCACCTCCGTTAATCGCGACGAGCTGAAAGACCGTGGCGCCGAGATATGGTACCAAACGGTGCGTCTGGTTAAAGAGCGTTGCCCCGAAACCACCATCGAAACCCTGATTCCGGATACCAAAGCCAATTGGGAAGCTTTGGAGCGCATGATCTCTGCCGGACAGGAAGTGGTGAGCCACAACATGGAAACCGTACCGCGTCTGTACCGCAAGGTGCGCCCCCAGGCCAAATGGGAGCGGAGCCTGGAACAGATCCGCCGCATTAAGGAATACGGAAAGCGCACCAAAACCGGTATCATGGTTGGCCTTGGTGAAACCAAGGAGGAAATCTTCCAGGCCATGGATGAGCTGGTAGCCAACGGCTGCGATATCCTCACGCTCGGCCAATACCTCCAGCCTACCAAAATGCACATCGAGATAGCAGAATATGTGCACCCGGATACCTTCGCCGAATACAAGGAAGTAGGCATGGCCAAAGGGTTCAAATACGTGGAAAGCGGTCCGCTGGTGCGTTCAAGCTACCATGCAGAGCGACATGTTTTTTAAATATGTTGAATATGCGGTTTCTTTTATTCCTCTTTTGCCCCCTCTTCGCATTGGCCCAACCCGTGGCCGACCAGACCTTCAAACTCGCCGGAACCAGCGAACACTTTTACGCATTTGCCGAAGGCGATCAGGTGCAGCTTTATGTGGAAGAGCTCACCAGTAAAAAGATCAAGTCCATAGAGTTCTCACAGTACCCTGACGGGCAGATGCTTTATCGGGCCTATGAGCTGGATTCCAACCTGAATAAAACGATCAATATTCCCAGAACCGGCATCTACCTGCTCAAGTTTGAAGAAACTGGCCTGAGCAAAAAAGTGTGCCGGTTTACCATGCACCGCACTCCCGGCAACCCGGAAATGGCCCGGTTTGATACGCAGGTGAATTGGGATTTGAAAGCCATACCTGCTTTTCGGCTGACCAAAAAAGCGGTACAAGCCGGGAAAAAGACAGAAATGATCTCCCTGGGTGGTCAGGCTACCGTGAGCGCCAGTAAATTTTCCCTGAAAAACCCGGTGAACGCCTACCAGTTCACCCTGCCGCCCAATACCAAGCAATGGGCTTACCGGATCGCCGTTGGCCAGGCTGCTCATGAGGCCCGCCAGCAGGATGCACAAAAGCTCCGGCAAGTTTTCCAGGGAGGGGCCGCCAAATTGATGGGGATAGAGCCTCACACCGCCCTCGCAGCTTTTGCTCTCGGCATGGCCATTGATATGAGCACTTCCAAAGCCGGGGAAGACGTGGAATATGCCCTGGTGGATTGGACCAACTGGGATTTGTTCTCCAAGGGAGAAAACTACAATGCATTCATTTCCCAGGGCGGTGTGAGTGTAGACGCTCAGCGCCGTTATAGCCCGCTGGAAGGCACCTACTACTTTGCCCTCAAGAGCGACAACTGGGTAGACGACATTACCGTCAATGTAGACATAGAGGCCGTGGTGGAATATCCGGTGTTTGAGATCCAGTGGTTTTTGGAGCCGGCCCAGCCTTGATGCCCGGCGCATGTACGCTACTTCTTACAGGTATTTAAAAAAAATTATGCCCACCACCCAACCCCCGGGCTGATAACTGCGTGTAAACGGTTGACGGCTTACGGTGGACGGCTTACGGCCTACGGCTGGGATATGCCCGGAGTGAGTTGTCATCCTCGTAAGGGGATGACAACTCACTCCGGGTATGACAGGCTGTCCACTGAAAGTCGCAGCGTATCCCGGAACGGAGTTCCGGGATACGCCGTAAGCCGTCCACCGTAAGTCGTATGTCGTCCACCGTAAGCCGTCTATGAACCTCGACCCTCAACTCCTTCAAGCAGCCCATAAAGGCGATCGGAAAGCGCAGTACGCACTGTACCGCTCCTGCTTTCCAATCCTGATGGCTGTTTGTATGCGTTATAAAAGGGATCAACAAGAGGCAGTTTCGGCGGTGAACAACGGCTTCTTGAAAATCATCCAAAACCTGGATAGATATAAACGAGATGACGTGCCTTTTGAGGCCTGGATACGGCGAATCATGATCAACACAGTGATTGACGAATTTCGTCGGGAAAAAAAATGGCGCGAACTCACCGTGTTTGCCGACGAGATTGAGCGCAGCTATCCACAGGAACCCATCGACTGGAACGAAGCAGAACAACGCCTGGATGTGCAGCACCTGGAGGCGCTATTGCGTCGGCTGCCGCCCGTTACCCAAAAAGTATTCAACCTGTTTGCCCTGGATGGGTTCAGTCATCAGGAAATCAGCGAAATGCTGGGTATGAGTGAGGGCACCTCTAAATGGCACGTCAGCCATGCCCGCTCACAACTTCAATCCTGGATCAAAGCAGAAATGGTGACGGGGGGATAACCCCTCAAACCCTTCAAACATCGGCGGCTAAACCCGCCGGTACATCAAACCCTTCAAACCAAAAAAAGATAACCACTCCGATCATGGACAACATAGATGATCTCATGCGACAGAAATTCGACTCCGACGAGCCCGGGGAGCGCTTCGAGTTTAAGGAGGAGTACTGGGAACAGGCTGAGGCATTGCTGAAGCTGGAAGACGAGCGTCGCAAGCGGCGGGGCTGGGCCCTGTTGGGGCTGCTGCTGTTATTGCTTTCCCTTATGCTGGCAGGCTGGTGGTTCCTGGGCCGGGCAGATGGAGGACAAACTCAAATACAGGAAAAGGAGCCCATAAAACAGACAGAACTTGGGGCCCTGAAGGAACAGGAAAATAACACCCGACAAATAAACACAAACACATTACAAGAGCCTATTGCCATCGAATCAAAAACCGCCATCACCAGGGCAACCACTGAAATTAAGCAACCTGAATCCATTAAAAAGTCGACGAACAAAACCGCTCAGCTCCCCGGAACTGCACAAAGAGATAAACTCGGGCACTGGAAACTGACCGACGCCAACAAGCCCTCACAGGCGGCTGGAAACGCAGCAGAAACCGCCCCAACAACGCCGATCACCCAGAATGTTCAGGCCAATAATGCCTCCACTAAGGAGGAGGCTTCCACGGCTGGAGAAAAGGAGGCACCTGCAGAGACTTTCTCTCTACTGGCATTGTCCATCATCCAGATAGAGCTGATGCCCTTGCCGGTTCCGGAGCGTGCAATACCTGAAAAAAAACAGGTACTGACATCGGAGCCTGCAATGGCCGGGCCAAAGAAAACCGCAAAGCCGGAGCGCAGGTTTTCGGCGGGTGTTTCCCTGTTGGGCTCGGTGAATGCTCCCGATCAGGCAGGCAGGCGTCTGGGGCTGGCAGCGGGTGGTTATGTTCAATATAACCTGAACCGGCAGTGGGCGCTTCAACTCGGTGGGCAGTACCGTTTAACTCCCGGCTATGCCATTGTGATTGACAGTACTCCGGTTGCAACAAACATTGAACAACTGCGCTATTCCTTCGGTTATCAGATAACCACCTACAAACGCGAAACCGTTGGCCTGCATCACCTCGAAATGCCCCTTGCACTGCAGTGGAAACGCAACCGCATGGGGCTGGAAGCCGGAGCAACACTTGGCTATCTGCTGATGGTGGAGGATAAAACCACCCTGCGTCAGGAAACCTCGCTGGATCCTCTCAAGGAAGAGAAAAAACGTTTTGTTACAGGCGACCGTACCCGCTACAAACCCTTTT
>JADZFI010000440.1 GCA_020850025.1 Saprospiraceae bacterium | reverse complement strand
TCTTTCATGTCTACCAACAAGATCATACCCATAACAGGCTGATTTTTCCGCTCGCCGGGACATTTGTCGCAAAGTCGATCGGGGGATGACTTGAGCAATTTCACCACCTTGCCGTAAAGTTTCCCATCTCCCATAAAGAGCTGGAGGTGACTTTTGGCTTCGTTGGTTTCATCGTCAATGGTCTTCCAGGTACCGAGGAAGGATTGTGCATGAAGCCCAAAAGAGAGGCTGCAGACAAGAAAAAATGCAAGGAAAGATTTCATACGAATCATATAAACCATCCAAATCACAGTTAAAATCACTCAAATCATCCAAATCACTCTAATCATAGTTAAAGAACAAGAGCCATCACCGAAACCGGGGATGACTCCTGTAGCTGTTAAGCGCATTAAGCTGCTTTTTTTGCGGCAGCCCGTACTTTGCGAGGATTTGGGCGGCTTTTGCCATTTGAACCACGGCGGATTTTGCCGATCTTGCTTCTGTGATCTCCTTTGCCCATGAGTAGGTACTTGGTTGTTAAATAATGAACGGCAAAAGTAGGGGAATCTGTGAAACTTACAAAACCAGAAGTGTTTGTTGGTTGTGATATGCCGGTTTACCTTTGTTGCGCATCCTGAAAAAGTTCATAACATTGCACATGAAATCCATTCTCCCCATTCTGATCCGTTCCGTATTGGTGTTTGCCGTGGCAGCAGGGTTACAATACTTTATTCCCTGGTACCTGCTGGCCATTGGGGGTGTCGGCGCAGGTTTTTTCCTGCTGAAAACCGGCGACGACCGAGCCACTGCGCTGGGTATGCTCATCGGTAGCATTGCCTTTGCCATTTTTGCCTATGCTATGGCCCAGATCTTTCTGGTAGCAGGGTAAATTGTCTTTTTGAAAAGGCTGCTCTGTGCAGACCTCCACTTGTGCTATCATGCCGTTAAGCATTCGAAAACTTCACACCTGTACCGGTCATAACGCCTCCATTTATGCTCTGGCGCATGGACGCAGCCCCCGCCATTTTCTGACGGCAGGGGGAGATGGCTGGATAGTGGAGTGGCATATAGACGATCCGGAAATGGGTCGGGTGGTAGCCAGTGTGGACACCCAGATTTTTTCCCTCTGCCGGCTGGCCGGTACGCAGCGACTGGTGGCCGGCAATATGAACGGCGGCATACACTGGATTGATCTGGAGCAGCCTGACCTTACACGCAACTTGCACCACCACAAAAAAGGCATCTTCGCCTTGCTCCAATCAGGCGCCGCTGTATTCAGCGCCGGGGGCGATGGCTTCCTCACCCGCTGGGAGGCCGCCGGGGCCCGAAGCCTGGAAAGTCTGCAGCTTTCGCATCAATCGCTGCGCTGCCTGGCACATTCCCCAGAGCGCAGATGGCTGGCAGCTGGCGCCAGCGACCATGCCATTTACCTCCTGAATGAAGACACCCTGGAAGTGGAACATACCATCAGAGAGGCGCATACCAACTCCGTTTTTTCCCTGGCTTTTTCGCCCGACGGGCGTTATCTGGTGAGCGGCGGACGGGATGCCATGCTGCGCGTCTGGGATCTGGAACAGGATTTTGAACAAATTTCGGCCCAGCCGGCTCATTTGTTTACCATCAACGACCTGACCTTCTCACCGGATGGGCAATTATTGATCAGCGCCAGTCGCGACCGCACCCTGAAATGCTGGGACGCCCAAACCTTCGAGCTGCTTAAGGTGGTGGATACGCTGCGGTTTGGCAGTCACCCGCGATCTGTAAACCGCCTGATGTGGACTGATGGTGTGTTGATTTCCGGTGGAGACGACCGGCAGGCAATGATTTGGGAGATAATCAGCGGACAATGAAAAAACCATCCGCTCCTTTGGTCTGGTAGAGCGGCATCAGGATCAAGCCGTCTTCCGGAGCCAAAATGGGGCCGTTCACATCATCAGCCAGGTGCTCACCTTTTTGTATTGGCTGGAAATTCACATAACCAGGCCTCATCCTGAAAGCGTCTTCCGGCTTAATAGGATGCGCGTAACAAAACCGCAAAACCGGCGGAATGCTGGTTAGTACAGGTAGCGTAATGAACTCCATAAAATCCGGCAAATCATCCGACTGGAGGTTACCAATGGCGCGCAGGCAACGAACAACAGAAGCTGCAGCACGGTAAATAGCTTGTTGGGACTCGTGCTGTCCGGATTCAAAAGCTACTCCGATCGGGCAATTTACACCTGCATCTGCAAATCCACCCTGCTCCGCAAAGCCAAGCAGCGTACCTCCCACACTGGAAAAAAGTCCAAGGATTGCAGGCGCCCCCAAATGGCGAGCCAGTGCCAGACTTTTTTCTTCATCAGTGGGAATACTAAAAAGCCCGCCTTCGGCAGAGGTAGTGTGCAAATCGAGAAATACTACTTCTTCCCAATCCCTACGGCTTAACTCGTTGGATATCACATTATAAAGTTCCAGCACTTCCAGGGGCTCCCCTTTGAGTTCATCCTCCGGAGTTGCCTGAGCCTGGTCCAGATATTCCCTGGTCCAGACCCGGTTCAGGTCTTGTTGCAGGAATCGCTGGCGGATCAGAAAGCCCTGGCGGTTACCCACCAGGCCGATCAATTTACCCCGAAATACGAAGGAGGGATGTTCCTTACGCACGGTTTCGAGCGCCTCGAATACCATTTCGAGCGCCTGGACACCTGCAGGTTCATTGCCGTGCATGGCGCCGATCACAATCAATAAAGGGCCGGGAGCATCACCCTCTATGGAGCCAATGATGCGTTGGGAAGGATGGACGGACATAAGCGCTGCAAAGGTAGCAAACCAGGGGCCTGCTTGCGCCTATGAAGCCCCAATTTAACGACCAGACCGCCTGCGGGGAAACCCTTAAAACCTGGCCCGTAGAAAGCCTGAATTTAAGGTTAGATAGTGAAGCACACGCCTGTTTACTTATTAAATTAATTCAATACAACGTTTTCAGGGTCATCAATCATTCATTTTTTTCCTGTTTATCATGCAATACTTAAAAAATCTACTGCCTTTTGTATTACTCCTTCTTCTAGTCAGCGCCTGCCAGAAAGAAGGATTTCATTCCTATGCCCCCCGGGTAACTGCATCGTTTGCAGGCCAGGTGCTTGACGAAAATAACCAGCCGATCGATGGTGCACAGGTACGCATGGGTGGTGAGCTGGCCATTACCGACAAAAACGGCGTTTTTCGACTTTCTGCCGTGCGGGTATCTGCTGACAATGCCACCATCATGGTCAGCAAAATCGGCTACTTCGAATACAGTCGGGCGCTATATGTTGCACCGGATGAACTGCAAACCCTAAACATTCAACTATTGGCCAAAGAGCAAAGCGGCGCCATTTCCGCCGTAAGTGGTGGCAGCATCCAGTTGCCCGGCGGAGGCAAGCTGATTTTTCCTGCCAGTGCTTTTGCAGATGATCGTGGCAAAGTCTACAACGGAATCGTTCGGGTGTATGGCAAATCTGTCAACCCTGCAGCGGCCCAGCTGGTGCCGGGCGATGGCCGGGCGATCAGTCGTGCAGGCGATGAAATGGCACTTGGCCATTACGGAGTTATGGGCGTTGAGCTTTTCGGGCAAAACGGCCAGGAACTCCGCATCCGTGAAGGGGTGGAGGTTACCCTCCAATGGCCCATTCCAGCAGGCCAGTTAGCCACAGCTCCACAGCAAATCGGCCTGTGGTACTTTAATGTGCAGGAAGCCCGCTGGATGGAAGACGGCGTTGCCGAGCGCGTTGGTAATGATTACGTGGGTTCGGTAACCCACTTCACTTTTTGGAGCTTTTCCACCGCATTTAACCTGGTAACACTGGAGGGAAAAGTGTTTCTGGTTGACAATCAACACCCGATGAAAGGTGTGGAAGTGCGTCTGACCATGGCTTCAGATTCCACCAAAGGCGTGGCTACCACCAATGCCAACGGGTTCTTCAAAGGTGGCGTTCCGAAAGGAGAAAGCTTTATCCTGGAGATAGTGAATGACTGCGATGAAGTGATCCACACCATGGACCTTGGACAAATCAACGACAACACCGTGCTGCCTGATATTTTGGTGGCCAACCTTGGCAGCAATGCCGTGGAAATAAGCGGTAAACTCGTAGACTGCAATGGAGCACCCATTCCGAACGGCTACGCACAGGTATTGCTTGGCAATGTCAAATGGGTAGCCTTTACGGCCATAGACGGAAGCTTTTCTATCAACAAATTGCGTTGCGACACCACCACCGGAACAGGAGTTGTTATCGGTTTCGACCTGCAAAACAGCAAACAAAGTGTCCCCGACACCATCATGGTACCACCGAACAGCGTTGCCCTTGGCGACCTTGCAGTATGCGACTCCCTGTATGAGTTCATCCGGTTCAGCCTGGATTACAATGATTTTGTTATTGCCGTACCGGTGGGCGGCGTGCGCGACAGCCTGGGAATGCGCACCTTCCTGAGCGGATACAGCACGGTACAACAGAATATCGGCATCTCCATGGAGTTCGCTTGCGACGGCAATCCGGGCAGCTTTCCACTGAGCAATTTGTATGTCAATACCCTCACCTGGAACTCCGGTGTCAGCGGGATCAATGTTGAACTCATCGATCCCGGCGTTTCGCCCGGCGACCCCATTACCGGAACATTTGACGGTACATTTGTAGACCAACTCGGATTCTCCCATACCCTAAGCGGTAGCTTCCAGATAAGAAGAGACTATTGACGTACGACTTGCGACTTACGATGTGTGACTTACGACTTACGATGTGCGACTTGTTTGTGCCTGAATAAGGTTGAAAAACATGTAAATCCCAATCCGCACATCGTGAGTCGTATTTCGTAAGCCGTAAGCCGTAACATTAATATGAATTTTTTATACGATGTTCTATATCATCCTTTTTTATGGCAGGACACTTTTACCTTCGCCGGAACAAAAAATTAAGAGGATGAAATACCTGTTCCAACTGAGCTTACTCCTTATTCTGGGCGCATGCAGTCACAAAAACGTCCCTGCTGATATCAAGCCCGTAGTACCGTTTTCCGTGCCCAAAACCGGCAATGAATTATTGCAAAACGGCCCTATGATCGGTTATGTGGAAATGCGGGAGGCCCTGATTTGGGTGCAAACCAAATCCTTTGCCGATGTACAGGTAGAATATTGGGCAAAGGGCAAGCCGGAACAAAAATGGCGCACCGATGTGGTGCAGACCTATAAAAGCAGCGCCTTCACCGCCAAATGCATCGCTGAAAATCTCGAACCGGGCGTCACTTATGAGTATCGGGTGGAGCTCAATGGCGATTCCGTTTTACTGAATTACCCCACCACCTTCAGCACCCAGCCACTATGGCAATGGCGCACCGATCCGCCCGCATTTACGCTGGCAACCGGAAGTTGCGCTTATGTGAATGAACCGCAGTACGACAGACCCGGCAAACCCTATGGCTCCAATCACCAGATTTACA
Organism: Saprospiraceae bacterium; assembly: GCA_020850025.1. Lineage (GTDB taxonomy): Bacteria > Bacteroidota > Bacteroidia > Chitinophagales > Saprospiraceae > M3007. Next base: position 1,575 of record JADZFI010000440.1, on the reverse strand, counting down.
CCAAAATATACGAAAACAAGCCGGATCTCATGCTTTGGCTGGGTGATAATATTTACCTCCGCGAGGTAGACTGGTCTACACGTACCGGCATCCAGCACCGTTACACCCACGACCGCGCCGTGACCACCGAAATGCATCCTTTATTGGCCAATACCCCCAACTATGCCATCTGGGACGATCATGATTTCGGGCCCAATGATGCAGATGGCACCTGGGTGCACAAGGAAACAGCCTGGGAAGTTTTCCGCGATTTTTGGGGCAACCCCACCTACGGGGTGAATGGACAAAAAGGCTGTACCACCCAGTTCCAGTTTGCTGATGTGGACTTTTTCCTGCTCGACAACCGCTATTTCCGCACACCAAATGATTGCGACAACTGCCCCAACCGAACCCTGCTGGGCAAAGAACAACTCGATTGGTTTTTGGCAGCGCTTGCCGGCAGCAGGGCGCCATACAAGGTGATCGCCGTTGGCGGACAAATACTTACCACCAGCCCAAATGGAGAAACCGCTTTCCATTTGTATCCGCAGGAAAGAGAGACCATCCTGAATTTCATTGAAAAAGAAAACATCAAAGGAGTCATCTTCCTCACCGGCGATAAACATTACACCGAGCTTAGCGCCATGAAAAACAAAGCCGGCAACTGGGTGTACGACCTGACTGCCTCCCCACTCACCTCCGGGGTATTCATTAACCCGGAACCCAAAGAACCCAACGAATTCCGGGTGCCCGGCACCATCGTTGACCAGCACAATTTCAGCCTGCTGCAGTTTTCAGGCCCGAGGAAAAACAGAGAGGTATCCATCAAAGTGATCAACCACGAAGGAAAGGAGATGTGGACCCGCAGGTTGGATTATGATGGGGTTAAATGACATGGATTTTTGGGTTGGATGACATGGATTTTTTTGGAACGCGGATGACGCGGATGACACGGATTTATTTGATTTGATATACAGAAAAGCCAAGCCGAATGCGCTCTGCGAGATCTGCGGTTCATCTGCGAAAATCTGCGGGAAACCTCTCTGTGTGAAATCTGTGCAACCAATCTGTGTAAAATCTGTGCGAAACCTACTCTGCGGGAAATCTGTGCAAAACCTACTCCCCGGGAAACAAAAGACAGATAACTGATCACTTTCCCATAGATTTACCACTCCCCCAAGAGCAGCGCCAACCCGAAAACCCAAACACTCAAACACTCGAACACTCCACCATGACCTCCACCGTTACCTATCTCGGCGATCTTCGCACCGAAGCTACCCACCTTTTTTCCGGCACCACCATTATTACCGACGCGCCTTTGGATAACCAGGGCAAAGCCGAAGCATTCTCTCCAACCGATTTATGCGCCACTTCACTGGCCTCCTGCGCCATGACCATTATGGGTATCAGCGCCCGCAACCATGGCATAGATATGAACGGCGCCCGGGCTGAAGTAACCAAAGTAATGGCCGCCGACCCAAGGCGCATTGCCAGGGTGATCATCAAATTTGTAATGCCCAAAAACGACTACTCCGATACCCAACGCAGCATCCTGGAAAAGGCCGCGCGCACCTGCCCGGTGTCGTTTAGCCTGGC